>NZ_CP073588.1:3027272-3330000 GCF_021560015.1 Shewanella vesiculosa
CTTCACCCCGATAGCCAACTACAACGGCCCTGTGCCGGTGATCACTTATGTGTTAACCGACGGTTCGAGCACCGACACGTCGACCTTGACCATCACCGTCACCCCAGAAAACGACAATTTCACTGATGCCGACGAAGTCATTTCGGTGGCCGAAGACAGCAGCGCCACCACCGGCAGCGTCTTAACTGGCACCAGCTCGGTGGACGGCGACGTCACGGTGCAAAGCTTTAGCATTGATGGCGTGACCGGCCCCTTGACCTTAGGCCAAGCGGTCACCATTGCCGGCGTCGGCAGCTTCACCTTGAGCGCTGACGGCAGCTACAGCTTTCACCCCGATAGCCAACTACAACGGCCCTGTGCCGGTGATCACTTATGTGTTAACCGACGGTTCGAGCACCGACACGTCGACCTTGACCATCACCGTCACCCCAGAAAACGACAATTTCACTGATGCCGACGAAGTCATTTCGGTGGCCGAAGACAGCAGCGCCACCACCGGCAGCGTCTTAACTGGCACCAGCTCGGTGGACGGCGACGTCACGGTGCAAAGCTTTAGCATTGATGGCGTGACCGGCCCTTGACCTTAGGCCAAGCGGTCACCATTGCCGGCGTCGGCAGCTTCACCTTGAGCGCTGACGGCAGCTACAGCTTCACCCCGATAGCCAACTACAACGGCCCTGTGCCGGTGATCACTTATGTGTTAACCGACGGCTCGAGCACCGACACGTCGACCTTGACCATCACCGTCACCCCAGAAAACGACAATTTCACTGATGCCGACGAAGTCATTTCGGTGGCCGAAGACAGCAGCGCCACCATCGGCAGCGTCTTAACTGGCACCAGCTCGGTGGACGGCGACGTCACGGTGCAAAGCTTTAGCATTGATGCGTGACCGGCCCCTTGACCTTAGGCCAAGCGGTCACCATTGCCGGCGTCGGCAGCTTCACCTTGAGCGCTGACGGCAGCTACAGCTTCACCCCGATAGCCAACTACAACGGCCCTGTGCCGGTGATCACTTATGTGTTAACCGACGGCTCGAGCACCGACACGTCGACCTTGACCATCACCGTCACCCCAGAAAACGACAATTTCACTGATGCCGACGAAGTCATTTCGGTGGCCGAAGACAGCAGCGCCACCCATCGGCAGCGTCTTAACTGGCACCAGCTCGGTGGACGGCGACGTCACGGTGCAAAGCTTTAGCATTGATGGCGTGACCGGCCCCTTGACCTTAGGCCAAGCGGTCACCATTGCCGGCGTCGGCAGCTTCACCTTGAGCGCTGACGGCAGCTACAGCTTCACCCCGATAGCCAACTACAACGGCCCTGTGCCGGTGATCACTTATGTGTTAACCGACGGCTCGAGCACCGACACGTCGACCTTGACCATCACCGTCACCCCAGAAAACGACAATTTCACTGATGCCGACGAAGTCATTTCGGTGGCCGAAGACAGCAGCGCCACCACCGGCAGCGTCTTAACTGGCACCAGCTCGGTGGACGGCGACGTCACGGTGCAAAGCTTTAGCATTGATGGCGTGACCGGCCCCTTGACCTTAGGCCAAGCGGTCACCATTGCCGGCGTCGGCAGCTTCACCTTGAGCGCTGACGGCAGCTACAGCTTCACCCCGATAGCCAACTACAACGGCCCTGTGCCGGTGATCACTTATGTGTTAACCGACGGCTCGAGCACCGACACGTCGACCTTGACCATCACCGTCACCCCAGCCGATGACGCGCCTGAAATTACTTCTCTAACAAGTGTTGCTGTTTCAGAAGAAGGTTTAACCAGTGGTCTAGCTGATAATCAAGGTAATACAGATACGACTAATGCTGTTATTGCTTCAGGAATAATTAATATCCTAGATGAGGACGGCGATCAGTTAACTGTGTCACTTTCTGGACCAAGCGGATTAACATCTGGTGGAGAAGCAATCTCATGGATTTGGGATGCTAGTTCACAAACATTGACTGGATATACTGGCACTTTAGATTCAAGTTCTTATTCTGCTGTGATGACGATTACTTTGACAGCACCTGCTGGCGGTTCATCAGGAGATTGGCAATACAACGTTACCTTGTTAGGTGCCTTGGATCACCCGATTACAACAGAAGAAGATGTTTTAGCACTTAATATTGGAGTGCAAGTTGATGATGGCACTACAATTATTAATGGTAATTTCACTGTAACGGTAGAAGATGATGCGCCTGAGGTTGATATTTCTACTCTAAGTGAAATTAATGCAATAGGTAATTATAGCGGTCTATTAACCACCTCTGGTGCAGATACCGACTATAGCTCAGACCTAACGGCTAATATAACAGGATGGAACGGCAGCAGTGTCACTTTTGCAGATTCTGGGATTACAGCCGGTGGATTAACTTTGTATTACTTTATTGACCCAAGTAATCCAGGCCAATTAATCGCTTACACAGATACTAGTGGTAGTGCATCGGCTTATGATGCAAGTAATCCTGACCAAGCTTTAGTGTTCACTTTAATCACTGATCCTAATAGTGATAGCTATGCATTTAACCTTTTACAAACTATCGATAACCTTGAAAGCTTTACTATTGCTACATTAGGTGGTGTAGGAGGCAATACCCCCGCAGTTTACGCCTCTTATAATGCCAATGGTGGTTCTGTTTTAAACAATGATATTAATGATGTGCCTGCAGGCAATGAATTGGCATTTACCTTAACGTCTACTACAAATGGATCCGCTGCGACTGTTAATGGGAATAATAATGGCTTTGGTGTCGATAATGCGTTCGTAAATCAGAATGAAGTGCTCAAGGTTGATTATGCGCAATCAGTTGCGACTGCAAAGATTGATTTCACTGGTGCTACCCTGATTCATTACCAAGCTTTTGATAGTAACGGCGTATTATTAGGCGAAGGTGATATTACTAGCGGACAGGAAATTAGTAACTTAGGTGAAATTAGCTATATTCAACTCACTACATCAAGTTCAGTTAATCATGACAACTTCCAATTTACTGGGACTTCAGCTGCGGTTATTACTAGCTCGACTGAAGCGGTGTCACTTGAATTTGATGTTACTGTTATTGACAGCGATGGCGATACCGATACTGGTGTAATTAACATTGATTTAGCGGCTCCTGGAAATGCTGTTCCAACAGCATTAACAACCAACATCATTTCACATTTAAGTGAAACCGACCTGTATAACGATGGCACCGAGACTGATACCCAAGCTATGCGCTTCGCAGCAGGAGGAGAGTCAATTACCTCATTCCAATTTGGAGACACGAGCAACATCAGTGTCAGTGGCATCAATGCTAATATCTCATGGGCTATGAATGCACAAGGCGAGCTAATTGGCACCGTATATGGCCGAGAAGCAATTAAACTGAGTCTAGATTGGCAGCAAATAGCTTCTGGTGAAGAAGGCAACGTTATAGTAAAAGCAGAATTACTCAGCAATTTACCTAACAGTGTGGTGAGTAGCGATATTGTTGTTAATGGTATTAAAGTAGTTGCAATCGATGTTGCAGGTCATACAGCTGACTCATCGGTAACAGTAAATATTGAAGATCATAACTATGCACCAGAGTTTATTTCTGATGTCGATACGACAACTGATGGCAGTATTATCAATGATGACATTTATGACTTTGGTTTCGTTAATCAAGGGACAACCGCTGGTTCAGAGGTGGGTACTGTAAATGCGGTAGATCTTAATGCTACAGATACCATCAGTTATAGCTTTGAAGATGGTAGCTTGATTAATGGGGTATTTAGCATCAATGCCACAACTGGTGTCATTACCCTTAACCAAGATATTGGTGATGCTAATGTGGGTACTTTCAACTTCAACGTAATAGTTACTGACATAGCAGGGCTTAGCGATATTGCCGCTGTGACAGTTAATCTTAACAACGTTAATGCTAACGATGACCTTCCTGGATCATCATATTCAGTCACCACAGGTTCTAATACCGCTTGGACTATTCCACAGTCTAATGGCGAGAATCTAATGACGATATCCGCTCGTAATGCTGATGGCTCAATGGGTGTAATAAACATTGAATCAGGATCCAATAAGCTCGGAGTTGCAGGCTCGCCACGCACCTCTGACCAAGTTGCAGGGCAAATAGAATACAACTCAACTACAGGCACCTCAGAGTCGGTTGTCATTGATTTTAATGGCTTAGTAAATAAAGCAGAATTCAGTGTTTCTAACCTGTTTTCGGATGAAAATAATGGCGAACAAGGAATTTGGAAGGCTTATTATAATGGCCAACTAGTCGCAAGCGACACATTCAAGACGGACGCTGGCAATCTGGGTACTTTCAATATTGACACCGGTAATATTGTCTTTGACCAATTAGTGTTTGAAGCAACACAGACAATTAATGAAGCAACGAATGGTAGTGTCTTAAGTGACTCATCAGATTACTTCTTAACCGGCATTACCGCATCTGGTCCAGCTATTATGGGCACTTATATGGTCTCTGAAGATGGCGTGCTATCTATTACAGATGCTAGTCTAGGCCTATTGAACAATGACTCTGATGTCCCAAATGATACATTTACGCTAACTGGGGTAAATGGTGCAACAGTTACAGATGGCCAGATTATTTTGCTAGACAGTGGCGCACTACTGACCATACACAGTGATGGTACCTATTCTTACGATACCAATAACGCATTTGAATCACTAAATGCTGGCGAGCTATCAACTGATACCTTTACCTATACTATAACTGATCAAGGTGGTGCTACAGATACAGCAACTGTGACCATAAATATCGTGGGAGAAGCTGATCCTAGCTCAACTTATGTGAGTTATACCGGAAATCCCAACGATGACACGATTCAAGGAACAAATGATAACGATGTTATCGTTAGCGATCAGCAGTCGATAAAAATAGTTGATGGTCAATCTTACAACATTGCCTTCATTGTCGATACTTCTGGAAGCGTAGGTCGTACTCAGCTCGATACCATGAAAGCTCAGTTAACCTCAGTGTTTAACACGCTAAAAGCAAGCATAGGTGGTACGCATTCCGGCGAAGTGAATATTCTGTTAGTGGATTTTGATACTGGTCTTCAAGCTTCAGTTCCAGTCAACTTAGCTGACACCAATGCTCTTACGTTATTAGCCGCAGCACTCAATGCCATGACTTCTGGTGGTAATACAAATTACGCGGCAGGCTTTAATGCTGCTACAAGCTGGTTCAACAGTTTAAGTGGTGGTGAAAACTTAACCTACTTTATTACCGATGGTTATCCTAATACCAATTCAAGTAGCGCTCCTGCAGCTTTTGCTAATTTGAATGCCATTTCAGATATCGAAGCAATCGGGATCGGCAACGGTATTAATTATAATACTCTACGATATTATGATTCTGACGGCACTCCAGTAACTGGTGTTAATGCCAACAACCTTGCCTCTGTTATTTTGGGTACTGAAACACAGTTACTTCAAGGTGCTGATAATGTTGATGGTGCTGCTGGTAATGACATAATCTTTGGTGACTTGGCCCAGTTTGCTGGTATAACGGAACAAGGCTATCTCGCTTTACAAAGCTATGTTGCTGATAAAACAGGCCAAAACATTGCCGATGTTGATGTAAGAGCAGTACATGATTACATTAGTGGGCACGTAAATGAATTTAATATCAGCAATCAATATGACGGTAACGATATTTTAAATGGCGCAGCGGGTAACGACATCATTTTCGGCCAAGGCGGTAACGATGTTATCTACGGTGGCGAAGGTAATGACGTACTTATCGGTGGTTTAGGCGATGACACACTCATAGGTGGATTAGGTAACGATACCTTCGTATGGTCTAAGGGCGATACTGGTACAGATACGATTAAAGACTTCGAAGTTAACAATGACTCTCTTCATATCAGTGATTTATTACAAAATGAACAGAACGGTAACTTAGAATCCTATCTTGAATTCTCGTTCAGTAATGGCAGTACGACAATTTCCATAGATGCCGACCTTAATGGCATTGTTGACCAGTTGATTGTGCTCGATGGTGTAGACCTATCGCAGGAATACGGTAGCAATGATGAAGGCGTGATTATTAATGGTTTACTTAATGATGGCGCACTTATTGTTGACACTGCAACAGCCAACCCAGCACCGTCGCCAGGAACCACTCATGCTGATCTATTTGATCAACATAATGGAAATATTATTCCTTAAGAACAACACATTGACTGCGCCACATAGTATTATGTGGCGCATATTTGATAATTCTAACAACAATATTAAGGATAATGATTAGGTGCCTAAAACTGCGTCTAACACAAGTGAGCAATGGACCATTTCGGCTGCCCAACGGGTCACGGTTGATCCTTTACTCGACTGTCTAGTGTTATTAACTGAACATTTTGGCAATCCTTGCTCAATAGATTCTCTTGCGGCAGGACTTCCGCTGTCTGGTGCAGTCATCACACCGGATTTAATCCCCCAGGCGGCTGGTAGAGCGGGATTATCAGCGAAGTTATCACGAAAAGATTTAAATCAAATTTCAAAAATTTTATTACCTTGTATCTTATTATTAAAAGATAAAAAGGCATGCATTTTAAGAGAAATAGATCTAGAGCAAGACAAGGCAATTATTCAGTTACCCGAAACCGGTGGTGAAGATACTCTAACAATCGAAGGTTTAGAAACTCTATACGTCGGCTATTTATTTTTAGTTAAACAAGATTATCGCGGTGATAAAAGTTTTGATGTTCATCTACATGACAGCAAAACACATTGGTTAATGCAAAGCATCAAAGACTCTGCTCCTATTTACCGAGATGCGCTTATAGCCTCGGTATTAGTTAACCTTTTTGCATTAGTTTCACCACTCTTCATTATGAATGTGTATGACAAAGTGGTGCCCAATCTTGCATTTGAATCACTTTGGGTTTTAGCCATAGGTGCCAGTATTGCCTATATATTCGACTTTATTATGCGGCAGTTACGAAGCTATTTAATCGATATTGCGGGTAAAAAAGTCGACATTATTGTTTCATCAAAACTATTTGCAAAAGCCATTGGTATTCCACTGTCAAAACGCTCGCCAAGTGTTGGCGGTATGGCAAGACAACTAGGTGAGTTTGACAGTATTCGAGAGTTTTTAACTTCGGCCACCATAACTGCATTGGTTGATTTGCCGTTTGCACTACTATTTGTGCTAATCATCTATATTGTCGCGGGTGATTTAGCCATCATCCCAGTAATTTGCAGCTTAGTTATTATTGCGGTGACCTTTTATCTTCAACCTAAACTAAAACAAGCCATTGAAGAAAGTAATCGTTTTGCTAGCTTAAAGCATGGACATTTAATAGAAAGTTTAACCGCATTAGAATCAATTAAAGCTAATGGCGCCGAAGGCTTAGTGCAGAAAAGCTGGCAACAAATGATCGGTCATACTGCTAACTGGCAACTTAAAACTAAAAAGCTATCCAATTATGTGACTAATATTGCTAACTTCATGGTGCAATTAACTGTTGTCATGGTCGTGATACTGGGTGTGTATAGATTAGCTGACAACGAAATCTCTATGGGTGGGATCATTGCTGCAGTCATGCTATCTAGCAGAGCCATATCACCGATGGCACAATTAGCAGGCTTAATTACTCGTGGGAATCATACAATAAGTTCACTGCGCCAACTAGACGCTATCATGGAACAAGAGGATGAGTTTGAAGACAAAGGAAATCTAGCCAGTAAAGAACGGTTTATGGGCAAAATTGAAGCTGATAATATTAGTTTCAGCTTTCCAGGCTCGGAAAAACCAAGCTTACACCCCTTCTCAATCAATATTAATCCAGGTGAGCGCATTGCCATCATTGGCCGAAATGGCTCAGGTAAAAGTACCTTAGCCAAATTACTACTCGGACTGTATAAACCAACTCAAGGTAGTCTTCGCTATGATGGCCTTGATGCTGGACAAATTCACCCTAGCGATCTTAGACGTAACTTTGGCTACTTACCCCAAGACGTCACCTTATTTCACGGTACCATACGCGACAATATTTTATTTGGATCTCGTCAAGTGACAGAGCATCAATTAATAAGAGCTATCCAGCTTTCTGGCGTGAGTATGTTTACTAACTTAGAGTCAGAAGGCTTAGACCAACAAGTGGGTGAAGGTGGTCTCGCACTTAGCCGTGGTCAAAGGCAAACCGTTGCTTTAGCAAGGGCAACATTAAATGACCCGTCAATATTATTAATGGATGAGCCAACGGCAAGCCTCGATGCTCGAGCTGAAAAACAGTTTATTCGCTCAATGCAGCTAGTGAGCCGTGAAAGAACCTTACTACTTATTACCCATAAAATGCATTTATTAAATCTTGTCGATCGTATCATTGTTCTCGAACGTGGTCATGTTGTGGCTGATGGCCCTAAAGATGAGGTCCTAGCAAAACTCAATTCAGGGACACTTTCTGGAGGCCAATCTTCATGAGTAAATATCTGACAACGAAAGATTTAGAAATGGTCGATGATGTTTACGGCGCCATGATGACCGATGCCCCATCAGGACATCGTCTTATTATTTGGTCACTTGCGGCAATGATAATGTGTTTTTTTATTTGGGCATACTTCTCAGAATTAGATCAGGTAACGACAGGAACCGGTAAAGTCATTCCCTCTTCACAACTGCAAGTTATTCAAAGTTTAGATGGTGGTATTTTACAAGAAATCTATGTTCAAGAAGGCGGATTAGTAACTAAAGAGCAACCTTTAGCCCGTATTGATGACACACGATTTCGATCAGACTTTGACCAACAAGAGCAAGAGGTCTTTGGGTTACAGACAAATATTATTCGCATGCGCACTGAGTTGGACAGCATCATTATCTCTGACATGTCCTCAGACTGGCGCCAACAAGTGAAAATTACTAAGCAAAATTTAGTTTTTCCACAAACCATTATTGATGAAGAACCAGAACTGGTTAAACGCCAGCAAGAAGAGTATTCCATTCGACTTGATAATTTGAGCAACCAATTAGAAATTTTAGCGCGTCAAATTCAACAACGACAACAAGAAATTGAAGAATTAGCTTCTAAAATCAGTACACTTACGACAAGTTATCAATTAGTATCTCGCGAACTCGAATTAACCCGACCGCTTGCTCGTAAAGGCATTGTGCCTGAAGTAGAACTCCTAAAACTTGAGCGCACCGTAAACGATATTCAGGGCGAATTACAATCTGTTAGACTCTTGCGCCCAAAAGTGAAAGCCGCTATGGATGAGGCCATTTTAAAACGTCGCGACGCTGTGTTTGTTTATGCTACCGATCTACGGGCACAGCTTAATGAAATGCAAACGAAATTATCGCGCATGAACCAAGCGCAAAAAGGAGCATTTGATAAAGTCAGCAAAGCTGTCATTACCTCTCCTGTTATTGGCACCATTAAAAAGATTAACTTTAATACTTTGGGTGGAGTTGTTCAGCCAGGCGAAGATATTATGGAAATTGTTCCTTCAGAAGATAAATTACTGATAGAAACCAAAATAATACCAAAAGATATTGCTTTTTTACATCCAGGATTACCTGCAATAGTCAAAGTGACTGCCTATGACTTTACTCGTTATGGTGGGCTCAAAGGAACGGTTGAGCATATTAGTGCCGATACGTCACAGGACGATGAAGGTAACAGTTTCTATATTGTAAAAGTAAGAACACAAGAATCCAGTTTGATGAAAGACGATGGTACAGAGATGCCAATTATTCCTGGAATGCTCACTTCGGTTGATGTCATTACAGGAAAAAGATCCATACTTGAGTATATTTTAAATCCAATTTTAAGAGCCAAAGATACAGCTCTTAGAGAGCGCTAAGAAGAACCAGGAGGGTTTTTTAATGACTATTACTACAACAAAACAGCAAAATAAGTTAACTGTTATAGCACTGACTTTATCGATGCTGATAGCCCCGACAGCCTCAAGTCAAACACTTGAGCAAGCTGTTGCATATACACTAGATACAAACCCAGATTTACGCATTGCTTTTAATCGCTTTAAAGCACGTGAAGAGCAAGTTAATCAAGCTCAATCAGGATATATGCCAACACTTGATATCACAGCAGGTTATGGCTGGGAACAAACAGATAGTCCTTCAACACGTCGCCGAGCCGGACAAGGTGATGTTGATAGTGACGGTATGATTGATTTAGAACGTGGTGAAGCGGGTTTTAGCATCAAACAAATGCTTTTTGATGGTTTTTATACCAGTAGCGAAGTCGATCGCTATTCATTTGAAGCGAGTGCAGATCAGTGGGCATTATTTTCTGCTGCTGAAGATACCGCACTGGATGTAACAAAAGTTTACTTAAACTATATCCGTAGTGAGCAAGTATTATTGCTGTCTGAGAAAAATCTCGCGAGTCATAAAGAGATATATGACCAAATAAAACAGCGTACTGATTCAGGATTAGGCTCAACAGCTGATTTATCGCAGATTGCTGGCCGTCTCGCCCGTGCAAATGCCAATGTGATTTCAGCGAAAAATAACCTACAAGATGCTCGAGCAGCCTTTGTTAGAGTGGTTGAAGCTCAGCCAGTTGACTTAATTCTACCTGTACCTGATGCCGATATGCTGCCTGAAAGTTTAGATAAAGGGATCATGTTAGCTAAAGCAAAGCACCCAATATTAAAATCAGCAGAAAATGATATTAATGCAGCTAAAAAAGAGCGTAGTTCAGCCCAAGCTAACTATTATCCCAAATTAAGCTTAGAGCTTAATGGGAACTGGAATAATGATACAGCTGGTGAAGATGGATACAGCGCAATTAATAGCCAGAACGTCAATGGCTATAATAATGACTTAGTTGCTATGGTTAGGGTGAAATATAACCTATTCTCTGGTGGTAAAGACACCTCAAAAGACAGAGAGAGCGCCTATAAAATCAATGAGGCAAAGGAGATCCAACAACGCGCTTATCGTGAAGTGGTTGAAGGCGTTTCTTTAGCTTGGAATGCCTATGAAATGTTAGCACCGCAAAAACAGTTTATTCGTGAACATGTTATGGCAGCTAAACAGACTCAAGTCGCTTATGAACAACAGTTTAATTTGGGTCAACGTACCCTTCTCGATTTACTCGATACCGAAAATGAACTATTTGAAGCTCGTAAGGATTACTTACAAACTGAGTACGATGAAATTGCCGCCCGCTATCGAGTACTAAATGCTACTGGCGATCTACTTGACTCACTTAGAGTAACTCGCCCAGGAGAATGGCGCGGAGAGCAGGCTTATGAAGGAGGAGTAAAATAATGAAATACTTACTAGTTTTATTCGCATTGATAACGACTGCAGGCTGTTCAGTAACTGATATTGTTGAGTCGAATCCATCTTCAACTCAACAGTTTGATCTTAATGATAATGATCGTGACGGCGTTATCATGGCCCGCGAACGTTGTGCTGGTACTGTTGTAGGTGCTGCTGTCGACAACTATGGTTGTGGCAGAATAACAAACATCAATGAACGCCAAGAGTTAAAAATTCTGTTTAGTAATAATTCTACGGTTATCGAACCTCAGTATTATAACCAAATTGAAAGAGTTGCTACATTGATGGAAACTTATCCGACCACGAGGGTGACAATTGAAGGTCATACAAGCAAGGTTGGTAGTTATGAGCTAAATTTAGCGTTATCTCAAAATCGTGCTAAAGCTGTCACCGATGTGTTAAAAACCACCTATGGAATTAATCCCAGTCGCTTAACAGCAGTTGGTTATAGTTTCGATCGTCCTATTGATAACAGTGGCACACCAGCAGCAGAGGAACGTAATCGTCGCGTCATAGCTGAAGTAACAGCCGATGATACCCTTCCAGCATTGCGATGGAATATCTACACTGTAGATGAAGAAATTGAATAACGGACATACAAGGCATTGATTCTTTGAGTCGCGAAAGCAGCAAAGTAACCATATCGCTGTATAAAAGGGTCTGTCATGTTTTTATTATGGCATCGGCCCTTTTAGTTTCATGTTTATTTGCCGCTCCAACTCAAGAACTAAACCAAGACAAAACCGTCGCTGCATTATCGCAACGCTATGGTGATCGCGCCGGATTACGGGCCAATGCTTGGTTTAATATCGTCAGAGATTCGCAACAACTTGCTGATATAGAGAAATTAGAAAAAGTTAATCAATTTTTTAATTTATTTAAATTTATTGATGATCAAACACTGTGGGGCGACTCCAATTATTGGGCATCGCCAATGGAGTTTATTGGTGCTAATGGCGGGGATTGTGAAGACTTTTCAATAGCAAAATACTTTACGCTACTCCAGCTTGGTATTCCGGAAGACAAACTCAGAATAACCATGGTAAAAGCAACATCTTTAAATCAGTATCATATGGTTTTAGCGTATTACGAAAAACCAAATTCAATCCCGCTAGTGCTTGATAATTTAGACAAAACCATAAAATTGGCAACAAAAAGAAAAGATCTTCTGCCTGTTTACAGTTTTAACGGTAAACAATTATGGTTAAACAAAGAAAAAGGTCGAGGTGTGTTAGCTGGCTCATCATCACGCCTTGAAAAATGGACTGACCTTAAACTTAGATTAGGTGTAGATCGCCTACGCCAACCAAAACTCAACATGGAGTAGTAACAACATGACCCTGTTCAGGCAGATCTATGCGTTACTTTTTGGGCTTTTCTTGCTAACAATTGCAAGTGTAGCCTACGTACAATTTTCAGAGACCCAAGGTTTTTTATCCAAACAAATGGAATCTGATCTTAATAATGCCAGCAACTCATTAGGGCTGATGCTAACGCCTGTTTTAGAGGCAGGTGACGATGCCGGAGCTGAAACATTAGTCAATGTTATTTTTGAGGGCGGCTACTACCAACAAATTAAGTTAACTTGGTTAGTGGGTGGCAAGCAACAGGTGTGGAATAACGCTGTACGAGTCGACAATGTTCCTCAATGGTTTATAGATCTTAATTTGTTTAAAACGATAAAAAAACAAACCACGATTACTTCTGGTTGGTTGCAACTTGCCACACTAGAAATTACCGCAAACCCTGGCTTTGGCTATCAAGAATTATGGCGGGTTATTTCCGACATTATTATTCTATTTTCGATCTTATTCCTCATTGCCATTATCTGTGCAAGAGTAGGATTAAGCTGGATATTAAAACCATTAAATACCCTTTCTGTACACGCAAAAAAAATTGCTGAGCGCCAATTTGGCCCTGATATGCCAGCACCAAAAACCAAAGAACTAAAAGAACTAGTCAATGCATTTAACAGCATGTCTGCTCAGTTAAAACAAGTATTTAACTCCCTCGACGAAGAAGTCTCTGCATTAAGAAAGAAAAATCTCGTCGATCAAGTATCTGGACTGCCAAATAGACAATACATGGTAAGTCGAGTGAATGGCTGGTTAAGCGAGCCTAGTACTGGGGCGCTTTACTTAGTCAAAATGGATTGGTTAGAAGAAGTTCACAGTAAATATGGTTTCCAAGTTCGTGATGAGACAATTCGTATTCTGGCGGAGAAACTACAGCATCACCAAGATGAAATATCCTCTTCTGTTATTGCGCGGATTGCTGCGTACGAATTTGCCTTTCTTGTTGAAGACTGTGAACACGACCAACTGACTAAATATTTGCAGAGCCTCATACGCACTGTGAATAAAGAAATATCTAAATCTGGCTGCAAACCCAACGAACAGTTTTATGTTGGTGTAGCAGAGCGTTTAGGACAAATGACGGTATCTGATATGCTGGCCCAAGCAGATAACGCATTGCAACAAGCCATTAAAGACGAAAAGGTGTTCCATTGGTTTGAAAACACTCAAAAGCAGCTTTTTACCCGTGAAGAATGGCGCAGTAATTTAAACAATGCTATCAAGACCAGAAACTTCCAATTCCGTTGGCAGCCAATTCAGTTATGTGCCAGAGATGAAATTTGTCAACGCGAGCTATATTGTCAGCTGAAAATAGGCGAAACAACCCTGCACGCAGGTCAATTTATGCCTTATGTAGAATTGCTCTCATTAGGGACTATGCTTGATCGTTGCTTAATTGAAACTATCAATGAAAATCGTTTATTTGAACGTAACTATGAACGTGTTGCCATTAACCTCACCTATCAAAGCATTAGTGATACTGATTTCCATATATGGTTAAAACAGTTCCTACGAGCTAGTAAATACGCCGATCGTATTTGTTTCGAAATTCCAGAAGCGAGTGTTTATAGCGACTTAGAATCTTGTGAAAATCTGTGTAAAGTCATTAGAGATTCTGGCGCCCATTTTGGTATTGACCATTTTGGCCGTCAATTTGGCTCTATGGCCTACTTACAAAGCTTACGTCCTAACTATGTCAAACTCGACCAATCACTGGCTTACATTGAAGATAATCAACATAACAGCGAATTATGCCGTGCGTTAGTCAATGTTGCTAAGGGATTAGATATTCAAGTTATTGTCACAGGGATCCAGGAAGCTGAACAATTAACAAGGTTTACAGATCTCAGAGTGGATGCCTATCAAGGCTTTATTGCACCACCAGTCAATATAGATCTATAAATTATATCAATGAATTGCTCACTGAAAACTAACCACTCTTTTGAGTGGTTTTTTTATATCTCGACGATCGACTCACTAATTGATAGTGGTTAACGTCTAAGGTTATGATCTTTATAATTATATTTTAACGTCTTGCCCAGAGTTTACGTCTAATGGAGTGGCCACAACACATTTAGGTTAATCTCTTGAACCACTGCTAGAAAGTTGTTGCTTGGGGGCGATATATCATTAGGCGCTAATACGGCCTATAACGCAGTCTAAAGAGCTCAATACAGATAGGTAATTAATAGAACAGCACACCGATATTAATGCTCGTACAATCAATTAGATTGAGAGTTTATGATGGTTGCTGAAGTAACAATATACCATTGGAATCATTAATCGATTCTAGAAAAACAAAAAGCCACTCATAAGAGTGGCTTTTTTAAATTGGTCGGTGATAGAGGATTCGAACCTCTGACCCTCTCGTCCCAAACGAGATGCGCTACCGGGCTGCGCTAATCACCGAAATTTACTTTAAACTGTGCAGTGAACCAATTAATCAAGTTAACCTGTTCACTTAAATGTGGTCGGTGATAGAGGATTCGAACCTCTGACCCTCTCGTCCCAAACGAGATGCGCTACCGGGCTGCGCTAATCACCGAAATATACATAAAACAACAAATTGAATGGGGTGACTGATGGGGCTCGAACCCACGACAACCGGAATCACAATCCGGGACTCTACCAACTGAGCTACAATCACCACTGACTTTCAATTCTACTAACCAATACGACAGAAACTGTACTTGCCGAATGGTGCGCCCAGAAGGATTCGAACCTTCGGCCTTACCCTCCGGAGGGGTACGCTCTATCCAGCTGAGCTATGGGCGCTCGCCTTGGTTAGCGAGGCATATAATAGGGATAAAACAGCTTCACGTCTAGCCTTGATTTACTTTCTTTTGACTGACTGACTAACTTTTACGCGTTTAAGGCAACAATTAACCTGTTTTTTATCACTTACGACAATTATTAACCTTGTGTTTACATTTATTTCGCTTGGATCACATTTATATTTATGGTAATTATAATGACTGTTCAACAATATTTGTTTACAGAATTAATAGGATAACGATAAACAAGGGTATGGATACAGTCATTAGTCACTCTAAAACCTTTCCTAGGATCGAGCATCTCCAAAAACGGGTCGCTCGTTTAAAGCGTTTGGCTAAAAAATATAAACGTTCTGAGATTATTCAAAACGCCTTACTCGGTATTTCCAATATTGCGACCCAGGTCACTTCACTTGATGACTTTTATCAACGAGTTCATTTACATCTACAACAGCTTATCCCTGCAGAAAACTTTTTTATTGCATCTCAAGATGCTAAAACAGGGCTAACAAGTTTACCCTTTTTTGCTGACCAACAAGATTCTCATCCAACAGAGCTTTACCCAGACCAAGAAATATCGGCATTACTCAATAGTGGTCTAACTGGGTATGTGCTTCGCAATGGTGAGCCTTTGTTATGCGACGATAATAAGTTTAATGAATTGATTGCCAGTGGCGATATTAAAAGCCTTGGCTCGCCAAGTCATCAATGGCTTGGGGTACCGATTAAAACTAAAGACGTCGTCAGTGGTGTGCTTGTGGTGCAAAGCTACAACGAAGCCAATACTTACGGTGAGTTAGAATTAGAGTTAATGGGCTTTATTTGCCATCATATTTCAGGAGTAATGGAACGACTTGAGCATCACCAACAACTTGAGCAAGCCATTGTGGAGCGCACTAAAGAGCTCAGCCAAGCGTATGAGAAGGTTAAACAAGAAGTCACTGAGCGAGTTAAAGCGGAGAAATTGCAAAAAACACTGTTTGAAATTGCCGATTTATCTGCATCCAACGTGCTTCAGCAAGATTTCTACTTACGGCTCCACGCTATTATCAGCCAGCTCATTCCTGCCAATAACTGTTTTATTTCGTTAATTGACAAAAATAATATGCTGTCGTTTCCGTTTTATGTGTCGCAAATGACGGCTGAATATCCTGCCTCTCGCCCAATGCAAGATGGATTAACCGAATATATTCTCCAACATAAATTACCGCGATTATTTTCAGCTAAAGATATCTCGACCATGGTTAGCCTAGGTGAAATTTACGCTAAATCACCAGAATTAAACAAAACCGATAGAATGCATCAATGGATAGGTATTCCGTTAATCATTAATGGTGAAGTTGCTGGGGCATTAACCATTTATAGTCTAGATGACGCCCATATTTATCAATTAAAAGATCTTGAACTGCTGACCTTTGTGTCGCAGCACATGGCTAATGCGATTGAACGTAAACTCGCTGCTGAGTCACTGAAGAATAGCCACGAGCTATTAGAAGATAAAGTTGTTCAACGGACCATGGCGCTTGCAGAACTCAACAACAATCTCCAAAAAGAGATTAATCAACGCCGGAAAATGGAAGATCAATTATTATATGATGCTCAACATGATGGCCTGACAGGGTTACCTAACCGTAGCTATTTGATGGAACGTTTATCACAAGCATTAAAGCACTTACGTCGTCATGGGCTAGATCAATTTGCATTATTATTTATCGATCTTGACCGTTTCAAGGTCATCAATGACTCTTTTGGTCACCTAGAAGGCGATCGTTTTTTAATTGAAACGTCACAACGCATAAAATCATGTATTCGCGACAACGATACTCTGGCTCGCATGGGCGGTGATGAATTTGTTATATTACTGGACTCAATTAATGCCACAGAAGATGCCGTCGAAGTCTGTGAGCGTATTTTACAAACATTATCTATGCCCTATCAGTTAGCCAAACAAGAATTCATCTCTGGTGCGAGTATAGGGGTGGCTTTTAGCGGACGTAATAAGCTAGTGACCAGTGAATCTCTTCTGAGAGATGCTGACGCCGCAATGTATCAAGCTAAAGCAAATGGTAAAGGGTGTTTCGTCATTTTTGATAACAAGCTGAGCGCGAAATCTAAATTACAACATGACTTAGAAATTGAATTTAAGCAGGCGCTCGAGCAACAGGGATTTAAGATACATTATATTGAAGTGGTCGATTTTAACACTGGTGAGATTATTGCTATTGAACCACAAGTTGAATGGCATCATCTAAAACAAGGCATTATTGATCACTCAAAAATGAAACGCTTGGCGGCACAATATCAGCTAACACTGAATTTAGATGCTTATATGTTTGGCCACTTAAATGAACATTTCCAATCAATTAAGCAACGATATGGTACCAATATTGATCTGCACTTATCGATTAGCAGTCAACATATTAAAAATAAGTTTGTGTTACGCAATCTCAAAAATACCATCAAAGGCAGTAATATAGATTTACGTAAACTGATATTATTTTTTAACGAACAAGCCTTAATGCAAGACACCGAAAATCATATCAATGGCTTCGAGCTTATCTCGCAACTGGATGTGCAAATCGGTATCGATGGCTATGGTACAGGTTACAGCTCGCTCAGTTGCTTAAGCTTCTTACCGATTAAAGCATTAAAGTTAGATGAAGACATCAGTAAGCACTTACTCAATGATAAACAGTTACAATTAGTCAAAGCTTACCAATTGACGGCGCAAACACTTAATTTCGACATGTACGCCACTACCATTGACACGCAACAACAAGTAAGACAGTTTTTAGAACTTGGCTATATGCGTGGTCAAGGGCGAGCAATCAGCAAATTATTTAACGAAAAAAAAGCCCCATAAGTCTTGTGCCTAATCAATAGGCCAACCTAATTAGCACTACTTTTTAAACATATCGCGTATGTTGGCAATATGGCTTTTACTGGTTTCCACACGCTGCTCTTCAGTTTGAACTGGCTTACGGTTTTCCCAGATTAAGTCATCTTGTGGTAACTCAAGTAAAAAGCGACTGGGTTCACAGCGCATCGTCTCACCAAATTGGCGGCGCTCGCGACATATCACAAACCATAATTCACGCTGCGCTCGCGTTATCCCCACATAAGCCAGACGCCGTTCTTCATCGACATTGTCTTCGTCAATACTCGACTGGTGCGGTAAAATTCTCTCTTCAACCCCCCACCATAAATACAAAAGGATATTCCAGTCCTTTAGAAGCATGTAAAGTCATTAACTGTACTTGATCGCCACCTTCATCCTCGCTATTACGTTCCATCATGTCGCGCAGGGTTAATCGAGTAACCACTTCCGGTAGCGTCATCGGTTCATCTAACTCATCACCTTCGAGCATTTCGGTAACCCAACGGTATAATTCCGAAATATTTTTCATCCTCATTTCGGCCGCTTTAGCGCTGGTACTGGTTTCGTACAGATAATCTTCGTAATTAATTTTGCGGATCAGCTGTTTAATCGCTTCAACCGGCTCTCCACGAGTTGCGAGCTCACCAGTATCAACAATAAATTTGCCGAATTGATACAGCGAGTTGACCGCCGCGGGTGCAAGGTGATGATTCAATTCAACATCAAAAATCGCTTCAAATAGCGAAATATGCTTTTGATTAGCAAAATTACCCAAACGTTCCAGCGATGCAGGGCCGATACCACGTTTAGGCAAGTTAACCACCCGCAAAAAAAGCATTATCATCGTCAGGATTCACTACTAAACGTAAATACCCCATGATGTCTTTAATTTCTGCTCGGGAGAAAAAGGAAGTACCACCACTGAGCTTATAAGGAATGCGGTTGGTCATGAGCGATCGTTCGAGTAAACGAGATTGATGATTACCTCGGTATAAAATGGCGTAATCACCAAATTTAGTCCGCCCAACAAACTTATGCCGAATGATCTCTGCCACCACTCGCTCAGCTTCCTGCTCTTCGTTAGCGGCTATTAATACTCTTAGTGGCTCACCATAAGCTAACTCACTAAATAACGCCTTATCGTACACGTGAGGGTTGTTGGCAATCAAAATATTGGCAGCACGAAGAATACGTTGGCTTGATCGATAGTTTTGCTCTAGCTTAATTAATTTAAGCTTAGGAAAATCAGTTCCTAGCAACACTAGATTTTGCGGTTTGGCGCCACGCCAAGAATAAATAGACTGATCGTCATCACCTACCACGGTAAAACGTGAACGCTGACCCACCAACAGTTTCACTAATTCGTATTGGCTAGTATTAGTATCTTGATACTCATCCACCAGCAAGTATTGAATTTTGGTTTGCCAGCGGGTACGCACCTCTTCATTCATCCGCAACAATAAGGTTGGAATTAAGATAAGATCATCAAAATCGAGCGCATTATAGGACTTCATATGCTGAGCATATCGTTGATACAAGGTAGCAAATAATTGGCTTTGCTCATCTTTTGCCATACTGATTGCCTGCTGAGGGATCACTAATCCCCCTTTCCAGTTCGATATGGCTGATGCCAAGGACTTGATTAAATCTTTATCGTCATCGAACTCATCTTCAGTCAGCTCTTTTAATAGCGCGAAGGTGTCTTGATCATCAAACAAAGAGAAACCCGCCTTAAGCCCAAGCACTTTATGCTCACGCTTAATGATTTCGAGTCCTAAGGTGTGGAAGGTAGATATCCATAATCCACGGGCTTCTTTGCGGCCCATAGACTGAGCCACACGCTCTTTCATTTCACGCGCGGCTTTATTAGTAAAGGTTACAGCGGCAATATTACGGGCTTTGTAGCCACACTTTTCAACTAAGTAAGCAATTTTATTAATGATAACTCGTGTTTTACCACTCCCCGCGCCAGCAAGCACTAAGCATGGACCCGACACATAATGTACGGCTTCATTTTGCCCTGGATTGAGTTTCATTAATTATTACACCTTACTTAACGTTAAACGAAGGCGGATCATAGCAGAATCAACTGGTGACGGTTAACGAAAAAACAGTTAAGGTTTGGAAAAGCGCTCACCTCGGTTACAATTAACTGAATATATCAGTAGGGGATCATAATGATTAATCCAAAGAAAATTGAAGAGCTCGCTAAACAACTTAGCGACAACTTACCTAGCGGTGTTAAGCAGTTTGCCGGGGGAATTTGAAGAGCGCAGCAAGCAGCTATTACAAAACCAACTGATGAAGCTGGATGTGGTATCGCGTGAAGAGTTTGAAGTGCAGCAACATGTGTTACTGAAAACCCGTGAAAAGCTGGAAGCATTACAAGTACAAGTCAATGAATTAGAGAAAAAGTTAGCTGATTAGCGACTAAATAATCTCTGAAAAATCATAAAAAATGACGCTCTAAAGCGTCATTTTTATGATGATTCAACAATCAATGTTTATGTTAACGACTCTTCTAATGCGTGTAAGCAAAGGGCGACATTTTCACGACGAGCACTGAAGCCCATCAGGCCGATACGCCATGCTTTACCTGCTAAAGCACCTAGCCCAGCACCAATTTCTAAATTATATTCTTCCAATAAATGCTTACGCACTGCCGCGTCATCGACACCGTCTGGAATATATACTGTATTGAGTTGCGGTAAACGCGACGACTCTTCAACCACAAATTTAAAGCCTAATGTTGTTAGCCCATCACGCAGTAATAAGTGCATTTTTCGGTGTCTTGCCCAGGCATTTTCGAGCCCTTCATTGGCAAGTAAACGTAAAGATTCATGCAGAGCATATAAGGCATTCACTGGCGCAGTATGATGATAACTGCGTTTAGCACCAGCACTATTGCCCCAATAACCCATGACTAAGGTTTGATCTAAAAACCAACTTTGCACCTGGGTAGTACGGGCTTTAAGCTTGGCAACCGCTTTAGGTGAAAATGACACAGGCGATAAACCGGGGACACAGGAGAGACACTTTTGGCTGCCAGAATAAATGGCATCAATGCCCCACTCATCCACCAGCAATTCAACACCACCCAATGAGGTTACGGCATCAACAATACTGATACAGTCATGTAATTGCGCTAAGGTGCACAAGGTTTTCGCATCAGACAGTGCACCAGTTGAGGTTTCGGCATGCACAAATGCGAGAAATTTTGCATCAGGATGCGCCACGAGTGCTGCTTCAACTTTATCTGGGCATACAGGTTCGCCCCATTCATTGTCGACAACAACTGCTACACCGCCAACTCGCTCAACGTTTTGACGCATGCGCTCACCAAACACCCCATTACGACATACGATGACCTTTTCGCCTGGCTCAACTAAATTGACAAAACAGGTTTCCATTCCGGCACTGCCTGGTGCTGATACCGCTAAAGTCATTTCGTTTTTAGTTTGAAAAGCATATTGAATTAAGCTTTTGAGCTCATCCATCATGCCGACAAATAATGGGTCAAGGTGACCGATAGTCGGCCTTGATTGTGCCGCAAGCACTTCGGGATACACATCAGATGGGCCAGGGCCCATTAAGATTCTGCGCGGTGGCATAAAAACTGGAATTGTTGGCACGGGTAACATCAATGTCTCCTTAAAATGAGGTCTAAAATTCATAACTCAATATGAATCTGGAAAAATTTACCCTACATATAAAGCAAAACATACCAATCAGTTGCAGCAAAATAAATCAACATTCACTTGTTGGTAATCGTTTCTACAGACCCACGAATATTTTTTCGTTTTAGGCGTACTGACAATACCACATTGAGGCACTAAATCACCTAAGAAAGGTAGTTAACCTGAACTAGGGATAACAAACGCCTCTCAAACAGCCCTTTGTCTTGCTAACGGTGTTGAATTAACTTGCCATAGACCCGCTATTGACGCGCAATTCGCCTTGTTAGTAAAACAAATGACAAGTTTGATAGTGATAAACGTCTAAGTCTATGATCTTTAATATCATATCTTCGTCTCTTATCCCGATTTCAGGTCAGTTAAAAATGAATTATGATTTTGCTTTCGCACTATTTAAAAATAACTGATAAGCCGGACTGTGGGTTTCTTCTTGATAAACGAAACCGAGCTCCATTAAAAATTGCGCAAACGCGACGTCATCTTTAGCCGGTACTTCAAAACCGGTTAACACCCTACCAAAGGCTGCACCATGATTACGGTAATGAAATAAACTGATATTCCATTTGCTCTGTAAAGTGGTTAAAAACTTCAGCAATGCCCCGGGATGCTCAGGAAACTCAAAGCTAAATAAGCGCTCTTCTAATGGCTCAAGTGGATGACCACCGACCATATAACGCACGTGTAATTTAGCGGTTTCATCTTGGGATAAGTCTTGAACTTCAAAGCCTTCAGACTCTAACTTAGCAATGATCTCACTGAGTTCTGCTTGGCCGCCAGTGAGACGAATACCCGCAAATACCACTGCAATATCACGACTGCTAAAACGGTAATTAAACTCGGTCATCACTCGTTTATCAAGTAACTCACAAAAACGTAAAAAACTGCCTGGTTTTTCAGGTATTTTTACCGCTAACACCGCTTCTTTTTGCTCAGCTAATTCACAGCGTTCAGACACATAACGTAAACTATGAAAATTCACATTGGCACCACTGAGAATAGCCGCTACTTTTTTGGGGGCATCGATAGAGTCACCCTGTTGCGCCATGTACTTTTTAAGCCCCGCAATCGACAAGGCTCCAGCGGGTTCGGCTATCGCGCGGGTATCCTCAAAAATATCTTTTACTGCGGCACAAATTTCATCAGAAGTGACGGTAACCACTTCATCAACGTATTCACGCGCTAAGCGAAATGGCTCAGTACCAATCCGTTTAACCGCTACGCCGTCAGCAAACAAACCCACCTGAGCCAAAGTTACTGGTTCATCAGCTTCGAGTGCCGCCTTTAAGCAAGCAGCGTCTTCGGGTTCAACCCCAATGATCTTAACTTGCGGCATCACCGCTTTGTAATAGGCCGCAATACCGGCAATTAAACCACCGCCGCCAACAGGCACAAACACGATTTCAATATCGCGTTGTTGTTGTACCATTTCTTGAGCAATAGTGCCTTGTCCGGCAATAACCGCTTCGTCATCAAATGGGGCGATATACACCCGTCCTTCTGTTGCCGAGAGGTTTTTGGCATAGTCATTGGCTTGATCAAACGCCTGCCCATGAAGGACCACATTGCCACCTAAGCGTTTCACCGCATCAATCTTAATATCTGGCGTGGTACTAGGCATTACAATTACGGCATCAATACCGCGACTGGCAGCAGACATCGCTACCCCTTGAGCGTGATTGCCCGCTGATGCGCACACCACACCTCTATCGCACTCATCTTGAGTTAACGCTGCTATACGGTTGTAGGCACCACGTATTTTAAACGAATGCACTGGTTGCATATCTTCACGCTTTAAATACACCTGACAACCAAAGCGAGCAGACAATTTATTCATGCTCGACAATGGCGTCACTTTAGCCACATCATAAACAGACGACAGCAAAATTTTCTGTAAATAATAATGCGCTAAATCTAATTGAGTTTGAGACGCCAAAGCCAACATATTACCCCTCCAGCTTAGCGCGATCGCGAACGGCACCTTTATCAGCACTGGTGGCCAATAATGCATACGCCTTAAGCGCTAATGACACATAACGTTCACGAGCAACCGGCTTCCAACCTAGCGGACCTTTGGCATCCATCGCAGTGCGACGCTGAGCAAGCTCTTTATCGCTGACATTAAGTTGAATGCTACGCTTGGGAATGTCGATGGCAATTTGATCGCCGTTCTCGATAAGTGCAATGGTGCCACCTGACGCCGCTTCTGGTGACACATGACCAATCGATAAACCTGAAGTACCACCGGAAAAACGCCCATCAGTAATTAACGCACATTTAGTGCCTAAACCACGTGATTTTAAGTAGGTTGTTGGATAGAGCATTTCTTGCATACCCGGGCCACCTTTAGGGCCTTCGTAGCGAATAACCACTACATCACCTTCAACGACTTCGCCACCGAGAATACCGGCTACCGCATCGTCTTGGCTTTCATACACTCGAGCGCTACCAACAAAGGTTAAGTTAGACTCGTCTACCCCTGCAGTTTTCACAATACAACCATCAACGGCCACATTACCTGACAATACGGCTAAGCCCCCTTCTTGGCTAAAGGCAAACTCACGCGAACGAATACAGCCATTTTCACGATCATCATCAACACTGTCCCAACGACAATTTTGGCTGAATGCTTTCGTGGTGGGAATACCAGCAGGGCCGGCACTAAAAAAGCGGATTACATCTGGATCGTTAGTTTGTTTAATGTCGTACTTAGCTAAGACTGATTTTAAATCACCACCATTGTCTGCGGCCACATGCGGTACATCGTTATGGATTAAACCTGCTCTATCTAACTCGCCTAAAATCCCCATTACCCCACCAGCACGGTGAACATCTTCCATATGATATTTAGGCGTTGAAGGCGCAACCTTACATAGATGAGGCACTAAGCGCGATATGCGATCAATATCCGCCATGGTAAAGTCAATTTCCGCCTCTTGCGCGGCGGCGACTAAATGCAACACAGTATTAGATGAACCTCCCATGGCAACATCTAATACCATGGCATTTTCAAATGATTTAAATGACGCAATATTACGTGGCAAGGCAGTTTCATCGTCATGCTTGTAATAACGTTCAGCCAGCATCATCACCCGGCGACCTGCTTCTAAAAATAATTCACGACGGTCTTCATGAGTTGCAAGCATTGAGCCATTACCCGGTAAAGACAAACCTAAGGCCTCGGTCAAACAGTTCATTGAATTAGCAGTAAACATACCTGAGCATGAGCCACATGTAGGGCAAGCACTGCGTTCAATTTGCTTGCTGTCTTCATCACTGACATTAGAGTCTGCACCGGCAATCATGGCATCGACTAAATCAAGTTTAATAATTTGATCAGATAACTTGGTTTTACCTGCTTCCATTGGGCCACCGGACACAAATACCACCGGAATATTTAATCGCAGCGCGGCCATTAACATGCCTGGGGTAATTTTATCGCAGTTAGAAATACACACTAATGCATCGGCACAATGAGCGTTGACCATATATTCAACACTATCTGCAATTAACTCACGAGACGGTAAGCTGTACAACATGCCGCCATGACCCATGGCGATACCATCATCGACGGCAATAGTATTGAACTCTTTGGCAATACCGCCCGCCTCTTCAATCGCGCCGGCAACCAATGAGCCCATATTCTTTAAATGTACATGACCCGGTACAAACTGGGTGAACGAATTGGCAATGGCAATAATGGGCTTACCAAAATCATTTTCTTTTACGCCAGTGGCACGCCATAGTGCGCGGGCGCCTGCCATGTTGCGGCCTTCGGTACTGGTTGCTGAACGTAATTTTGGCATTGCAAATATCCTTGTTTAATGTGGGGCGCGTTACCGATTTGATCACGGATAACGTTCTAATAATGAGTGATAAAAAATCTTAACTGTTTGCTGCTTGATCCAGTGACACTGCTGGCAAAACTTTACAATGCATCACATCAATGAGTTTATCTAACTGGGTACTTAACAATTCAATGGCGCGTTCGGCCTCAACCCATAAGTCAACCGCCATACTGGTGTCGTCGTTGATGCGCACCTGCATTTGAGTCACTTTAAATCCACGATGGCGAGTCACACGGAGCACGCGTTCAAGTACCTCGGGGCGTTGCTGAACGGTTATTTCTAATGCATGCATCATGTTTGCTTCTCCATTTGGTCCATCATGTCACTATTACTCGCACCTGGCGGTACTAAAGGCCATACGTTAAAAATATCATCAATCGAAACATGCAGCATGTAAGGACCGCTACTGTTTAACATATCATCTAATCCTTGCTCGACTTGATCCGCACGCGTAATGGTTCTGCCAGGGATATCAAATGCCGACGCCATAAGGACAAAGTTAGGGTTATCAGATAAGTCTGTTTCACTGTAACGCTCTTCAAAAAATAGCTGTTGCCATTGCTTAACCATACCCAGTTTTTGGTTATCAATCAGTAAGATTTTCACCGGTAATTTACGGCGTTTAATGGTGGTTAACTCTTGGACATTCATCATAAACGAGCCATCACCAGAGACAGTAACCACAGTCGCATCAGGGCGTGCGACTTGGGCACCAATGGCAGCAGGTAAACCAAAGCCCATAGTGCCTAACCCTGCGCTGGTTAAATGATCTTCAGGGCGGCGGAACCACATGTGCTGTGCAACCCACATTTGATGCTGGCCCACATCGCAAGCAACTACGCTGTCTTCCGGTAATTTATTGGCTAAACGACGTAACATCGCTGGCGCATAAATTAAATCACCTGGATGGTGATAATCCCATTGATGCTTTCGAGACAACTCCTCAACATCTGCTTGCCACTGACCAATATCAAGCTTATCTGCTACCGCCGCAGTTAATGCTGGCAACACTATGCTCAGCTCGGCGGCAATGGCGACATCCGCTTGGCGTAACTTGCCAATTTCGGCGGCATCGATGTCTAAATGCAATACTTTGGCATTACTGGCGAAACTGGCAAGGCGGCCAGTAACCCTGTCATCAAAACGTGCACCGACAACCATCAATAAATCGCATTCTTGCACTGCAAGGTTGGCACCTTTACCACCATGCATACCCAACATGCCTAAATAACCTTTAGTCCCATGTGCAATACTGCCCAAGCCTTTTAACGTCGCTACCGATGGGATACCCGTGGTGTCGATGAACTGACGTAAATGCGCAACAGCACCCGCCATCCCCACACCACCGCCAACGTATAACATAGGTTTTTTAGCCTGCTTAATTAACACTGCAGCTGCATCTAAATCGCTTATCTGAGGTTGTAACTCATCAGCAACGCTTTGAAGCGGTGTTCTGTATTCTAATGCAGCAAGTTGGATGTCTTTTGGGATATCAACTAATACAGGACCAGGACGTCCTTCTGCAGCGATTTCGAATGCGCGATATAAAGTCGGGATTAACTCGTTGATGTCGGTGACCATAAAGCTATGTTTGGTACATGACAACGACATACCTAATACATCGATTTCTTGAAATGCGTCAGTTCCAATAACACTAGTAGACACTTGACCGGTTATGGCAACTAATGGCACTGAGTCAAGTAAAGCATCGGCAAGTGAAGTGATGAGATTCGTGGCCCCTGGACCTGAGGTGGCAAAGCACACTCCGGTTTTACCACTGGCGCGGGCATACCCTACAGCAGCAAACGCAGCACCTTGTTCGTGACGACTAAGCAAGTGTTCTACCGGACCGCCATAAAGGGCATCGTAGATTGGCATAATCGCTCCGCCAGGATAACCAAATACGGTTGTCACACCATGTGCTGCTAGTACTTTGATTACTGCATCCGCGCCGCGCATTTTCTGTCCTGCTTCCATATGTTGCTCTCTACTTCGTCAATGGTTCTGCTGCTCTACTGTGTGGTTGTTTTTCTTTAAGCCTAAAACTAAAAAACCCCCGGTCCTTTCGGAGCGGGGGTTTTTGCAATCTGTTTGACTCTTAGGTCAGTCTAGTTGCCAAACGCCACCCCCGCTGTGACTTAATAATCACTACGGTAATAATTACGAGAATGAGCATGGCTGCATGGTTTAACATGTTTTAGACTGTATCCTAAGTTTTTAGTAAATAATTTGTTTAGTTATGTTCAAATAACGTTACGGTATTACTAACAAGTACCATAAAAGATTTACTTAGCACAACTAATAAATTGTCTTTATAAAAAAAATTCAGCTTCCCTGCCGAGACAATGCAAACAACAACAAAAACTTAACCTATGAGTTCAACGACATAATCAAGTTGAACTCACTCTAACTATTTGTTTTCCCCACGCCTCAATCAGGAGGATGAAGGCGTTTCGATTGATGCCTGTCCGACAACGGAGCTGTATTTCCAGCCAAAACTCTGAACAGGTACAACATCAGTTCAATTAAACACTTGGTAATTAGTGCTTAGTTCGCTTCCACAATGCCTTTCATGTCGGTCATGTAACCGCGTAATTCTGCGCCAATGAATTCAACGTCGGTATGACGAATTTGCTCATTCACTTCAATCAAACGTTTGTTATCAACACCATTTGATGAAACATCCAGCCCTGCACCTAAATATGCAGCTGGCATGGCATTCACATAATCACGTAACATTGGCACGGCAGCATGGTTGAACAAGTAACAACCGTATTCTGCCGTATCCGAAATCACTACGTTCATTTCATATAAACGCTTGCGTGCAATAGTATTCGCAATCAAAGGGGTTTCATGTAACGACTCATAGTAAGCAGACTCTTCAACAATCCCTGCGGCAACCATGGTATCAAATGCTAGCTCAACACCGGCTTTGATCATCGCCACTAAGAAAATACCTTTATCGAAGTAGGTTTGCTCATCAATATGTTCAGATGACACTGGCGCATTTTCAAATGCGGTTTCGTTAGTTTCCGCTCTCCAACGCAGCAAGTTAGCGTCATCATTTGCCCAGTCTGCCATCATAGTGCGAAAACTCACCGCTAATAATGTCATCCATGTGTTTTTCGAATAATGGCTTAAGGATAACTTTTAACTCTTCAGCCATATCAAATGCTTTGATTTTTGCTGGGTTAGATAAGCGGTCCATCATGTTGGTAATGCCGCCGTGCTTAAGTGCTTCGGTAACCGTTTCCCAACCTTGTTGAATTAACTTGCCGGCATAACCAGGTTCAACACCGTCAGCGACCATTTTCTCGTAGCCTAAAATGGCACCCGTTTGCAACATGCCACATAAAATGGTCTGCTCGCCCATTAAGTCTGACTTAACTTCAGCCACAAACGAGGACATTAATACACCGGCACGATCGCCACCTGTTGCACTAGCATAAGCCTTAGCAATGGCTACACCGTCACCATTAGGATCATTTTCTGGATGGACAGCAATCAAGGTCGGTACGCCAAAACCACGCTTATATTCTTCACGAACTTCTGTCGCTGGACACTTAGGTGCAACCATAACAACAGTAATGTCTGGACGAACTTGCATGCCTTCTTCAACAATATTGAAACCATGTGAATAAGATAGCGTAGAACCTTGTTTCATTAATGGCATAACCGCATTAACAACATTGGTATGTTGCTTGTCTGGAGTTAGGTTTAACACTAAATCAGCTGCAGGAATAAGCTCTTCAAAGGTGCCGACCTTAAAACCATTATCGGTCGCTTTTTGCCATGAGGCACGCTTTTCAGCGATCGCTTGCGGACGCAAGGCAAAAGAAATGTTCAGCCCTGAGTCTCGCATGTTTAAACCTTGGTTAAGGCCTTGTGCGCCACAACCTAAAATAACGATATTCCAATCTTTAATATATTGGCAACCATCACTGAATTCAGTACGGTCCATAAAGCGGCATTGTGCTAGTTGAGCTAATTGTTGACGTAAATTCAGAGAGTTAAAATAGTTAGCCATCTGATACCACCTTTAAAATTTAATAATTTGGGACTCAACATCTTATAAGTCAGCGACCTTAAGCGTTGTGATTGAAATCACTATAGCGCATGCATATGATTGCTTAAAATGATATATTCGGGACGTCACGTTGCAATTAATGCAACATGGACTGATGAACCTCATACTCAACTGAATTTGTGCTTTAAGGTACTGTTATGGATATTCGCTCACTTAAATTGTATTTACACTTGTGTGATAGCCTGCATTTTGCCAAAACTGCAGAGCAATCTCATGTCAGTCCCTCGACGTTAAGCCGTGCTTTACAGCGTTTAGAAGAAGAAGTAGGCAGTAAATTGTTCGAGCGTGACAATCGCAGTGTCACTATTACCCATGCAGGCATTGAATTTAAAGGTTTTGCGGAGCAAACTTTAGCGCAATGGACCCAACTACGCAGTCGGATTGATCCCAATCAGCAGGTGTTACGCGGTAATCTTAATCTGTATTGTTCGGTGACCGCTGCTTACAGCCATTTACCGGCACTGTTGGATCGCTTTAGACGTGAACATCCCCATGTAGACATCAATCTCAACACCGGAGATCCGGCAAATGCAGTCGGCCAAATTCAAAAGAATCGTGCTGATATTGCCATTATTGCATTGCCAGAGGTGCTCCCCAGCAGTTTGCATTTTACCCCGATTGATAAAGTACCGATTTCTGTCATTGCACCCACAATACAATGCCAAGTTCAGCAATGGGTCAATCAAGCAAAAATTGACTGGGCTAAATTACCTTATATCGTACCGGATCATGGTCCCGGCAGAAAAAGAATCGATTTATGGTTTAAGCAGATGGGGATTAAACCCAATATTTATGCTCAAGTATCCGGTCAGGAAGCGATTGTCTCTATGGTCGCACTCGGTTGTGGGGTTGGTATTAGCCCAGAAGCGGTGATCCACAATAGTCCGGTGCGAGAACGTATCCAAACCTTATTGTCACCGGTGCCGATTCCTCCTTTTGAATTAGGCTGTTGCTGCAAAGAAAAACGCACCAATGATCCAATCATTAGTGCGTTCTTAGACATCATTTAATCGTACCGAGGCGACTTAGGCTTAAGCGGATAGCGATACTTAAGGTAGTGGTGGCATCTCAATATCTAAACGAGTAACCAGTAATTGGTCCACTTTATATGAATCAATATCGACTACCTCAAACTTGTAACCCGCGTAATTGACAAAATCAGTCCGTTTAGGAATTTTGCGCAACATATACATCATAAAACCAGCAATAGTTTCGTAATTTTGATTATGCGGAAAGGCTTCAATATTAAAAGCGCGCATCACATCAGTGATAGGCGTCACACCATCGACTAACCAAGAATTGCCATCACGAGCAACAATTTGCTCCTCACTTTCGTGTAATGACCACGCCCCCATCACGGCGCTTTGTAAGTCATTAGTGGTCACAATGCCGACGACTAAAGCATACTCGTTCATGACCACCGCAAAGTCAGAACGATTATTCTTAAAATATTCCATCGACTCAGACAAGGTCAACGTATCAGGAATGATCAGACAGTTATGTACTAAGGTACTGCCTTTTAAGGTGATGTTCTCGCCGTTAATCACCCTAATGAGCAACTCTTTGGCATCAACAAAACCTTTGATCATGTCCAGTTGACCATCACAAACAATAAACTTATTATGTGGATTCTTAGCAATTTTTTGTTTGATGACTTCTTCACTATCTTGCAGTAAGAAATACACTAAACTTTCACGCGCCGTCATTGCAGAGGTTACCGACACCGACTGCATTTCAAACACGTTCTCCATCATTTGCTGCTCACCTTTATCCATTACACCAGCTTCAGTACCTGCGGTCATCATGGCGTAAATATCATCATGAGTAACTTGATCGTTTCGCGCTGTAGGCACTTGCAACAATTTAAAAATCGCATTGGCCAAGCCATTAAAAATCCACACGAAAGGTTTTAACACTTTAATACACAAAATAATCGGCATCACAAAAGTGACCGCGACTTGCTCAGGGATCACCATGGCAATCCGCTTCGGCATTAAATCAGCAAATAGAATGAATAAGGATGTAACTGTGATAAATGAACACACAAAACTCAGTTGTAAACCCCATTCGTTGCCTAATAAAGGTAACAATAGTTGTTCAAAATGAGGTCTAAAAGCAGACTCTCCAACGATACCGCCCATGATCGCCACCGCATTAAGGCCGATTTGGACAACGGTAAAAAAACTACCGGGATGAGCTTGAAGTTTCAGCACTTTGGCGGCACGTAAGTCGCCCTCATCAGCCATTAATTGCAGACGAATTTTACGCGACGCCGCAAGGGCAATTTCGGACATAGAGAAAAAACAACTAATGCCGATGAGGCACAAGATGATGACTAAATTATCAGAGAGGCTCATAGTTTACCTTTACCTGAATACTAGCCAAAATATCAGGAATGTATGGACATATCATTGTTACAAAATGGGTAAATGTAAAATCAAAGCGATTGATTTAAATAAAAATCAATAAAGCTAATGATTCAATACAAATAGAAATAACGACAGATGGAATATGATTATAGCGTTTCACAGCAAAAGACCTATTGATTAACAAGCCTCTCGTACTATAAAGCCGCGGTATTCTACTCAACATCAGTGATTTAAACTAGCGTGCCAGCATAATTATATCTGAGTTATTTGGGCTTTATCACGCAAAAAACACATCGCTGCTAGACTATAATCACGTGTTGATTTGTATATTATTCAAACAAAAGGAATTGTTAATGGCGATTGCCTGTGTATTTACCCGAGCGAGTTGCGGTGTAGAAGCGCCGAGAGTCACAGTTGAAGTCCATTTAAGTAATGGTTTACCAGCATTTAATCTGGTGGGATTGCCAGAAACGTCAGTTAAAGAAGCTAAAGAGCGGGTCAGAAGCGCGTTAATTAATGCAGGATTTGAGTTCCCGCAACGACGGATCACTGTCAACCTAGCGCCAGCAGATTTACCTAAGCAAGGCGGTCGCTATGATTTGCCTATTGCCGTTGGAATTCTCGCAGCATCAAATCAAGTCCCAGCCAAAGCATTACATCAATGTGTGAATTTGTCGGTGAACTGGCTCTTTCCGGTCAAATTCGCCCTTGCAGTGGCTTGTTACCTGCCATTATTGCCGCCCGTAACGATCAGCATCATTTCTTTATGCCTATCGAAAATCGCCATGAGGCAGAGCTCGTTGGCTATCATCACAGTTATTTTGTCGCCCACTTACAAAACTTAGCGGCATTTCTACACGGCCAAGCACAATTACCTTTACTCGATACTCTCCCCGAGTGGATTGAAGAAGAGCCGCAGCTGCAATCATCACTTTGCATGAGCGATGTGATTGGTCAATATCAAGCCAAACAAGGATTAGAAATCGCAGCTGCCGGGGGACATAACATGTTATTTATAGGCCCCCCTGGCACAGGAAAAAGCATGTTAGCTAATCGAATTATCCCACTATTACCCAAACTCACCTACGATGAGGCCATTGAAGTGGCTGCCATTCACTCTGTCGCCGGATTACATATTAAACCACAAAGTTTCCTTAACCGCCCTTTTCGCTCGCCGCATCATACGTCATCATCGATTGCGCTTATTGGTGGTGGCAGTCATCCAAAACCTGGGGAAATATCGTTGGCTCACCGTGGTATATTATTTCTTGACGAAATAGCTGAGTTCCCTCGAAAAGTATTAGATTGCCTGCGAGAGCCACTAGAAACCGGTCAAGTTGAGATATCACGCGCAGCCGCTAAACTGACTTTTTTGAGTCGATTTCAACTCATCGCGGCAATGAACCCCAGCCCCTGTGGCGATACGGAACGTACTCGTTCTACCCCTGATCAAATTCAACGTTACTTATCACGTCTATCGGGACCTTTTTTAGATCGTTTCGATTTAACCGTTGATGTGCCCAAACTGCCAGCAGGCACCTTAACCCAACAACATCAACCCAGTGAGTCCAGCGTTGAAATCGCTAAACGGGTTAAACAAGCACGCGATCGACAACTCAACCGATCTGGGGTATTAAATAGTGAATTAAGCCCAAAACAACTCAAACAAGACGGCGGGATAACTCAAGCAGATTTGGCTTTTTTGGAGCAAAGTGTGGTGAGTTTAGGGTTGTCTGTTCGCAGTTTTCATCGTATTCAACGGGTATCTCGCACCATTGCCGACTTACAGCAATCACCAACCACCGAACGCAGTCATATTGCTCAAGCCCTTGGCTATAGGGCAATGGACCGATTGCTGGCAAAATTGAATCAGCAATAAGCGTAATTTAACCTATCGTATTGATTGAGCAAAACAGCGACTACGAGTAACATAGCACTCCGTTTAATAGGAGATACAAATGTCGCTGCTTTCGAAAATCAAAGGTTCAATCGCATTCTTATGTTATGTCATTAATACCATTTTTTGGACCATCCCGATCTTAGCATTTAGTTTTGTAAAATTGATCCCTATTGGTATTTGCCAAAAAATCTGCAGCTATATTCTTGATAATTGCGCCACTGCTTGGATTAGCGTCAATACCATCATCGAAGCTATTTTTCATCCGATGCGTATTCGCGTTACAGGTGATCAATCATTTTCGGAACAAGAGTGGTATATGGTTATAGCTAACCATCAATCCTGGGTCGACATCCTCATTTTACAACGAGTATTTAATCGCAAGATCCCCTTTTTAAAGTTTTTCCTGAAACAAGAACTGATTTTTGTGCCCGTACTAGGCTTGGCTTGGTGGGCATTAGACTTTCCTTTTATGCGCCGTTATAGCACATCACAATTGCGCAAAAACCCTAAATTGAAAGGGAAAGACATTGAAATCACACGTAAAGCATGTGAAAAATTTAAAACTAAGCCTGTGAGTATAATGAACTTTGTTGAAGGTACGCGTTTTACTGCAGCTAAACACGATAAACAAGCATCACCTTTTCAACATCTTTTAAAACCTAAAGCTGGTGGTATGGCGTTTGCTCTCTCAGCCATGGGTGAACACATTAACAAGCTGGTTAATGTCACTATATATTACCCTGATACGGTACCCACATATTGGCAATATATCAGTGGCGGGTTGTCTGAGGTGAGAGTCGACATCAAAATCACTGATATTCCTCAGAAGATGCGAGGTGATTACCTAAAAGATCGTGAGTTTAAAATTGAATTTCAAGAGCAGCTCAATCAGCTTTGGCTTAAAAAAGATTTACAGTTACAGGAATTTTCTTCGCAAGCAAAGCAAGAGGTATAACAAGGAATGTTGTCTTTTCTACCGGGTCCGATACTGTTTATTATTAGTCTGTCACTATTGATCATCAATACCGCAATATGGAGCACCTTATTGACCATTGGTGGGGTGGTAAAATTATTACTGCCTTTCTTGCCCGTTCGTCGTCTGTTAACGCGAATAATGAACCGATTCATGTGGGCGTGGGCAACATGCAATGGTGGTATTTTATATTTAATCTCAAATATAGAATGGGACGTCGAAGGTTTAGATAAACTTGACCCTAATGGCTGGTATTTATTGATCAGTAATCATGTGAGTGGTTTCGATATAGCAGCCCAAACATACTTATTGCGTAACCACATTCCAATGTTGAAATTCTTTTTAAAAAAAGAACTCATCTATGTGCCCATTATGGGTCTAGGTTGCTGGGCACTCGATATGCCATTTATGGATCGCACCAGTGCTGCCAAGCTGAAAAAAAAATCCCAAATTAAAAGGCAAAGATCTGCAAACAACCCGCAAAGCTTGTGAACGATTTAAGCACATGCCGACATCCATTATTAATTATGTCGAAGGGAGTCGGTTTACCGAAGAAAAACGCCTGCGTCAAAACTCACCTTATCGCCATTTGTTACGTCCTAAAGCGAGCGGTATCGCTTTTACACTTTCAGCAATGGGCGAACAATTTACCGGACTGCTCAATATCACTTTAGTGTATCCAGAAACGTCAGAAAAAGTATTAGCCAATGTCATGCATGGGCGCACTAAAAAAGTGGTTATGCGTGTTGAAACGCTACCCGTGCCTAAAGTGGATTCAGAAATTTACTTTTCAAGCCCTGAAAACCGTGTCGAATTTCAGCGCTGGTTAAATCAGCTCTGGTTAGATAAAGATCAGCAAATTGATGACATAATAAAAGTTTACCAACAGTAATAAGGGTATTGGATAGGTTTAATTGTCAGAAAGTCGACAAATGACGATTTTCTGTTGCGTTGAGCATGTAAAACTGTCAGTTTTAGAAATAAAATAGTTTTCAGATAACTCAATTGATAAAATTAGTTAACAACTGAATCTGCAAAGCTTAAATTAGCATGTCATTGTTAACATAATTAAAATTTTTCGCAGCCTTCCAATGAAATGTTTATAGGTGAAATTTGAATTTTCGTGCCTTAACGCTTGCAACACACTGGCTAATTTTGGTCATTACATTGAGTTTCTCAGTGTCTGTTGCAGCGCAAAAAAATGCTCCTTATGACAGCCTAACTGAAGTAAAATTTGAGCACTTTGATACCAAGGATGGCCTAAATCAAAACTCTATTACTCGCCTTTTCATGGACAGTGCGGGAATGCTATGGATAGGTACTCAAGACGGTCTGCACAGTTATAATGGTGTAGACTTTAGCTTGTATTTGAAACAACAAAAAAGCACTAACTCTATTTCAGGCAATTTTATCACTGATATTTTGCAGTCACCTGACGGCGATTTATGGGTCGGTACTCTCAATAATGGTCTCAATAGATTAAATTTAACCACAGGCAAATTTACTCAGTTTAAAAAAGCTCAAGGCTTGCTAGATCTTCAGGTGACCAAACTTGATGTTATCGGTGATACCCTTTGGATCGGCACACGTTCAGGTCTTTACATTCTCTCGCTAAAAACAGAAAAAATAACCTCCGTTAGCCTAGGCAATAACATTGCTCCTGAAATTACCACTATAGCTAACATCGACAATAAGTACATTGTTGTCGGTACTCAAGCGCATGGCATATTTGCCATCGACAGTAACACTATCATTCGACTTGATATTCCGGTCAATATGACAGTAAATCAAATTAAATCGAGCTCAATCTATTCAGTTTGGCTAGCGATTAATAATCAAATTTGGCGCTACAATCTTGATACCCATGAAAAAGAACTCATTTGGACAAATGAAAATAGTTACGGATACAACCGTAATATTGCAGACTTTGTGGTGATTAATGCCAATCAGATTTTTGCTATCGGCAATAACAATGGCCTTTTTAAGCTGGATTTTTTTGATGAACAATGGCACAGCAGGCATTACAAGTATAATCCGCAAACCCTCAATACCATCAGTGCTAATAATCTGCAAAACCTAATGCTTGATCCAAATGGCACATTATGGATTGGCACAGGTTATTCAGGAATTGATAAACTCTCTCTTACCAATCAATATTTTAGCCATCTCTACGATTACCAAACTGATACCCCTGGTATGGCAAACATGATCCGGGCTATTTTTCGCGATAAGCGGCAACGCCTGTGGGTTGGTACTGATGGTGCAGGGCTTAAATATTTAGCTCCTAATGACCATCAATATCACTATATTAATGAATTATTTGCTAAAACATTAGCAATACCAGCAGAAGAGTTATCGTTTGTAGTACACGACATAGTGCAAGATAACCAAGGTTTACTGTGGTTTGCCACCAATATAGGACTGTTTACTCTCGATAACAACAACACCCTCAAACAAGTAAAACCTAACAATGAGCAATTTAGTACCGATACCAAATTTCGCAGTTTAACCATTGATGACAAAGGCCGTTTATGGATAGCAAGTTCACAGGGGGTTATATTTCATCTCTGAATATAGTCACACTATGATGGCTTATAACTTTGGCTTTCAAGATGACTTTTCACCCTATAAATACCAGATTATTAAGCTCTATTTTAGCCAAGGTTATTTATGGCTAGGCACCATGGGCGGCGTCGTTAGGCTCTCTGCTGAAGCGCAACAATTAGTGTTGTTAAATCACGACCCAGAAAATCCTTACAGCATTAGTGATAACCGTGTTAGAGACTTTTTACTGGCCGATAACGGTGATTTTTGGGGTAGCAACCCATGGTGGGATAGACAAGCTAACGATTGAATACGGTACATTTAAATTTGAACGGATGGACGTTAACGCGGATAACAGTAGCAATACGGTTTATGCCATTTTAGAAGATGACGCACACGATTTGTGGCTCAGCACTAACTCAGGGATTTCACGTTTTACTCCAAGTACTCAGAGCTTTATTTCCTATAATAAATTCGAAGGTCTACAAGCTAACGAGTTTAATGGTACTGCCAAATTTAAAGAGGCGAATGGCACCTTATGGTTTGGCGGTATTAGAGGGCTTAATCAGTTTAACCCCAGCACGATTCCCACTCAGAGAGCGGAGAATAAACTGGCGCTAACGAAATACACCGTAGGTGAAGACCAGCATCCTATTCTCGACTTAAGCCATGCACCTCACGTTGTCATGCCTTATGAACAACAACTAATCAGTTTTGAAATCGGCTCACTCAATTTTAATTACCCTGGATTAAACCGTTTTAGTTACTTTTTAGACGGCTATGATAGTGATTGGCATGAGTTATCTAACGGCAATGACATCACTTATACGAACTTGCCGCCGGGTGAGTACACCTTAATGGTTCGCCATGCTTTGGGAACCAATAGATACAGTCAATATACACTAAATGTAAATGTATCAGTCATCCCGCCTATTTACATGACCAAGATGGCCTATGCACTTTATGCCATATTTGGGTTATTTATTATTATTTGGATTTTTTCGACTAGAAAGAAAAAACGAGCTAAACAACGCGAGTTTGACAGCAGTATCCGCGCATCTGAAGAGCGTCTCAAATTAGCGCTTTGGGCTTCTGGCGACGGTATGTGGGATTGGAATATTAAGGACGATAAAGTTTATCGCACTAATATGATTGAGCCGATGAATTTATCATTAACAGATCAACTATTGATTAAAAATATTGATCCAGAAGATAAGCCTCGGGTTCAACAACTGCTTAACGAACATCTCAATGGCGACAGTGAGTTTTTTGAAGCTGAGTACCGTGTTGAAACTAAACCTGGAGAATGGGCTTGGGTACTAGACCGGGGCCAAATCGTTGAACGTGATCACAATAATATTCCCATACGGATGGCGGGAACACATAAAGATATTACGAGTCGTAAAATTACCGAAAATGAACTTAAACTGTCATCACAAGTATTATTCAGTATGAACGAAGCCGTTGTCGTCGGCGAGTTGGATTACCAAATCCGTTCAATCAACCCTGCGTTTAGCCGTATAACTGGCTTTAAACACCGTGATGTTGTTGGCAAGCACTTCTTATTTTTGACCATGGGTAAGCAGTCTCGAGAATTTTATAATGCTGTTGAAACCCAGCTACTAAGACACAAACATTGGGCTGGTGAAATTCATATTCGAACTCGCGATCGACGCGGTATTCTTGCATGGTTAGAGATCAACCAAGTCATCGATAATAAAGGTGAAACCAGTCACTTTGTTGCAGTATTTACTGATATTACCGCACGTAAAAAAGCTGAAGAAGATTTACGTGTATTGGCTAACTTTGATCCACTGACCGGACTGCCTAACCGCACTCTGTTTCAAGACCGACTAAATCAAGCAGTAACCAAAGCCCATCGCGCCAATAGTATCGTGGCATTATTATTTTTAGATCTCGATCGATTTAAACATATTAACGACTCAATGGGCCACCATATTGGTGATTTGCTGCTTAAAGCCGTCGCCCATCGTCTACAAAATGCTGTACGAGATGGCGACACGGTTGCTCGTTTGGGCGGAGATGAATTTACCATTATTTTAGAAGGCGTGGCTAAAACTAAAGCGGCCACTATTATTGCGGAAAAAGTGTTACATGCATTTCAAACCCCATTCTTACTAGACGATAAAGTACTGACGATCTCACCGTCAATTGGTATCAGTTTGTATCCTGAAGATGCTAAAGATACTACATCGTTGATTAAGTACGCCGATACAGCCATGTATCATGCTAAATCATTGGGGCGAAACAATTTCCAATTCTATACTGAACAGTTAAACCAATATGCAACCCGCTATGTTCAATTAGAAGCAGGGCTAAAAAAAGCGATTCAAGACAACGAATTATATTTGGTTTATCAACCTAAATATGATGTTAAAACTGAAAAGATTATCGGCGTTGAAGCCTTAATGCGTTGGGAGAGTCCAGAGCTAGGGCTTATTTCGCCAGTTGAGTTTATCCCGCTGGCAGAAGAAACGGGCATCATTAACCAGATTGGTCACTGGGCGATTAACCAAGCCTGTAGTCAATTGGCACAATGGCATGCGCTTGGTTTTGAGCATATATCTGTCGCGGTAAACCTTTCGGCTAGACAGTTAAAAGCCGATATAATTTCTATCATAGAGGTCGCATTAGCCGTCTCTGGATTACCAGCAAGCGCCCTAGAGCTCGAATTAACAGAATCAATGATCATGGGCAATCCTCAAGATTCTGTAGCGATATTGGCGCAATTAAAGGCACTAGGGTTAACGATTGCTGTTGATGATTTCGGTACTGGTTACTCTAGCTTAAGCTATTTAAAGCGCTTCCCTATTGATACCTTAAAAATTGATAAAGAATTTGTGCGTGATATCACTGAAGACCCTGATGATGCCGCCATCACTAGCGCGATTATTACTTTAGCCCACAGTTTAGATCTTAACGTTGTTGCTGAAGGCGTAGAAACCCAAGCACAATTAAATTTCTTACGTGAAGGCGGTTGTGATCAAGTTCAAGGCTTCTTACTCAGTAAACCCTTAAGTGCCGATGACTGCATGACTTTATTAACATACGACAAAACTGACACTCGTCATTTTTAAGATAAAATAAAAGCTCCCAAGGGGAGCTTTTATTTTATGAACATAATAAGCTAAACTATGGAGCAACGCGCTCAATACGCTTTACCCAGCCTGCTGGTGCAGGAATATGGCCTTTTTTGTAACTCAGTAAATACTTTATAGATACGTTTGATATTAGGCCCAACATTACCATCACCGACTGTGATAATGCGTCCATCCTCAAAAATATATGAACTAACAGGTGATACTACTGCAGCGGTACCAAAACCGCCCGCTTCAATAATTTCGCCAGACTCAATATCAGCAACAAACTTATCTAACATTACGGTTTCTTGTCTCACTTCACATCCAAGTAAATCGCCCAACTCAAGAATTGATTGCGAGGTGATTGACTTTAAAATCGTATCGGTAAATGTCGGAATAATTACCGTACCGTCTTTTAAAATATGAAAATGATTCATTGCGCCAACTTCTTCAATTTGAGTGTTGGTTGAATCTAGATACAGCACTTGCGCAGCACCATATTCAGCTGCCGCTTTGCCTGCACGTAAAGAAGCGGCATAGTTACCCGAAGCCTTTGACGCTCCCGTACCACCAGAAACAGCACGGTGAAACTTAGTCGTGATTAATAAGCGAATACCATTATTAACCCCAGAAGCATAATAAGCACCAGATGGGCTTAACATGACGCAAAAAGTGTATTGCTGGCTTGGGCTAACAGACAAGCGATCTTCAGTGGCAAAAATGAAAGGTCGAATGTATAAACAGGCACCATCTTGCTGCGGGAACCACAAACGATCAACATCAATAAGGGCATTAATCGCCTTTACTTGCATCGCTTCATCGATATTTGGAATACACACAATATCGGCAGAACGATTCATACGCTCAGCATTTTTATTTAAACGGAAAGTATAAATCTCACCGTCTTCATGCATAAATGCTTTTGCACCTTCAAAAATCGATTGACCATAATGCAATGTCATTGCACCTGGCGCCATTTCAAAAGGACCATAAGGCACTATGCGCGGATCGCACCATTGACCATCACGGTAATCCATTAAAAACATGTGATCAGTACGAAGTCGACCAAAACCAACATCACCTTCTGGTTTAAAGGGTTCTGTGCGGCGCTCTGACGCTGATTTTAAATTATATTTTATGTCCATTGCATACCACCTTAAAAACTGAGCTTGCAGACTATGGAGGCTAGAGATTAATGTCAAGTCGCAGCCATATATCCTAAATCAAAATACGTCAATTGAACGTAACAAGCATCAATATATTTATTCAAATTGCAACAGACAAACTGTCAGTGCATGTCTGATTTTCATCGCGCGCTAATTAATCAAAGTGAATCCATTAAGGCTAATCACTGACTTAAGGCAATAACTCGTTTACCACAGCGGCAATCACTGATATTTCAACTAAGTATTCCGGCTCCGCAATCGCAGCTTGCACACATGCTCTTGCAGGAGCATGGCCCACTGGCAACCAACTATCCCATACTAGGTTCATAGCATCGTAATCTGTCATGTCTTTGAGGTAAATAGTCGCGGATAAAATATGATCGCGTCGGCTACCAGCTTGTGCCAGTAAACGATCAACCTGTTCAAGCATGCTCGCCGTTTGAGTATTAATGTCTGCGTACTTATCATTTGCAACTTGGCCACACAGGTAAACAGTATCATTATGGATCACAATACTGCTCATTCGCTCACTGACATCGTGTCGAGTAATTATCATAACTAAGTCTTTTATTACCATAGAGGGCAGATGAAAATAGCGCGATCTCAGATAAAGTACAATATAGTACGATTTATTGAATATATTTTAGCCACTTAGTTTTAAAGGCTATTCCTATAGGCCTTGTCACTGCTAGAATCGGGATTCCATCCAGAAACGTATAGGACTCCCCATGAGCCTTGAATTATTGTCCCAACTGGAAAACAAAATCCAGGCAACTCTCGAAAATATTGAGCTACTAAAAATGGAGCTTGATGAAGAGAAGCAAAAGAATGAAGCATTAGTATTACAGCAGCAAGAATTGACACAAAAAAACCAACAATTGCAGCAGGACCTAAACTCTTGGAGTGATAAGGTCAACGGCCTTGTTGGTTTATTGAATAACGAAATCTAAATGGATTGATACTGCTTTGATTGTGTTTCAATCAAGGCATTTAGTTCGCTGATAGCCTGCTTAACTTTTGGCAGGCTTTTTCGTCTGTAAAAAGCGGCCCTTATCAAACTCAAGTAACCCTAAGTCTTTTACCCAGATAACACCACTCAAAAAAATCCTCGCATGCTTAACAATCAATTTAGGTGCATACACAGGGAACCTTCTCATACGATTTCCTCCAACAAGATAACATATGTAAATTGCGATGAAATAACGACAATAAGTTATGTATAACTCGACAGATAGAAGTCTAAAGCATCGATAAACCACTTAACACGACTATTCACTTTTTGTTTAGTTTTCTAGTTGAGCCACTACAAGGTTAATGTCAAAAGATTAGACCACGCGCCTGCGGAAGAGTTTCATCAATACGCTATTTTTTATTGGGTTGATCAATCCAAAAATAAAAAACGACACTTTAATGCCGCTTGCCAATATTTTGACGCCATGTTAGGATCTTTAATGTTACTCAGGGTAAAAAAGAGTTATTTAACTCATCTCCGTATCGTCTTTTATAGACATACGGTTTTTTTTTGCCTGACACTTTTTGCTTACGGCCTTTTGATTAACGTTTTTGCCGCAACGTAATACTCGCTACCCACCACAATACACTCCCTATAAATAATGCTACCAAGCAGCTCTTTTACAGGCGAATAAGTGACGACTAGCCCTTGCCAGCATTTAAATCACAAATATTCAGGTAACAAAAAAGGAGCCTAAGCTCCTTTTAAAATATCAGCAGTTAACACTACTTTTTATTCATAGACGTTAAGTAATATGCAATATCAATTAACTCGTCATAAGATTTAATTGAGCTTGTTTCAACACGATATTTACCATTAACAACCAATGAAGGCACACCTGAAATTTTCGCATTTTCAGTATCACGCTTCATTTTAGACATCTTGGCATTCACCATAAATGATTTTGCTGCGGCATCATAAGCTTTACCATCTATGCCATTAGCAATAAATATCGCTCTGATATCATCAGGACGGGTGAACTGCTGGCGTTTTTCATGGATAGCGCTAAACAAAGCTGCTTCCATTTTTTTCTCAACATTAAGCTGCTGCGCAACTGCAAATGCGCGAGACATTTCAACACCCATTTCACGACCAATAAACTCAACATGTTCCTGATTAAAGCTTACGCCTTCAGGTAAAGTCGCTTCTATTTTAGGCACCACAGTTTTAGAAAAATTAAAACAATGTGGGCAGTAAAAGGAGAAAAACTCAGTAATTTCTGGCTTGGCAGTTTCAGGGCCATCACTAATCACAGTGTAATGAACACCTTCTTTATAATCGGCAGCCATCGCAGCCATCGGCGCTAGCAAGAGTGCAGCAGCCATCAGTAATGCTTTTTTCATTTTACTTCCTTCTAATAGGCAAAATATAAATACGCTGGCTCTATCATAGTCTAGCGTTAGCCTGTAACTCAATTGCTAGCTAATTGTATTTGTAACTAAATACGATTAGGTAGTGATTATGAAATATTGTTAATTAAAACTGGGTAAACTCAGCGGAGGTTCATTGAGCGTAGATAACTGCTCTTTAAACGCTAGCGTTTGTTGTTCCCAGTACTTTATATCACCAAACCATGGAAAATTCATTGGAAATGCTGGGTCTTGCCAGCGTTTGGCTAACCACGCATTATAATGCACCATCCTGAAAGCCCTTAACGGCTCAATCAGAGCCAGCTGTTTAGCATCAAAATCACAAAACTCTTGATAGCCTTCTAATAAAATATCAAGTTGCAACAACTGTTGATGGCGATCACCAGTTAACATCATCCACAAATCTTGTATTGCTGGGCCTTGCCTGGCATCGTCTAAGTCAACAAATCCGGGGCCGTCTGGGGTCCATAAAATATTACTAGGGTGCAAGTCTCCGTGCAGGCGTATAGGCGTAAAACGATGTTGCTGCCATATCTGCTTGGCTTTATCTAAGACCTGCTCAACTACGGTAAAAAAAGCCGTTTGCATCGCGCTTGAAACCATATCACTTTCACGTAAATAGCGATAAGACTCATCTCCCAAAATCTCCGGCGTTAGCGATTCACGGTACTTAAAAGGTTGTGTTGCACCATACTGATGAATTCGCCCAATAAAACGGCCCACCGATTCGAGTTGATCTAAATTATCAACTTCAAATGCCCGACCACCAATAGAGGGGAACAGTCCAAAACGATAACCTTGATACTCAAATAAGGTTTTACCCTCGATAACCACAGGAACAGCAATAGGAATATCTTCGGCCGCTAAAGCCAAGGCGTAATCATGTTCTTCTTGAATTTGCTCATTACTCCAACGATGTGGTCGATAGAACTTGACCACATAGCGCCTCCCTTGGTCACAACGGAACTGATACACTCTATTTTCGTAACTGTTTAGCGCTAATAATCCCGTCTCAGGGAAGATACCAATGCTTTCAATGGCATCAAGAATGAGATCGGGTCTCAGTGCCTGAAAATGAAATTCTGCGCCCGTACGGTTATCCATGTATGCCTTCTTTAGTCGTTTGAATATGTGGAGCAAGTAGCGTTAACAAAAACGCTAGTACGTCTAGTTCTGCAGCGCTATCGGTAGATATCCAACAAATATCACCATAAAACTCATAATGTAACCATAGAGGACTGCCTTCAAAGTTCAGCAACCATTGGTGGCGATCTGCGCCCCATTGGCGCTCACGGATTTCGCAATCAAGTGCCGCCGCCAGCGGTTCTGCAAATCGTTCAAACTGCTCAAAATCCACCTCAGCTTTAATAATAAGACTTAATGCTGCGGGATCTAATTGGGCTGACAATAATTTCATAAATTAACTCGACTAAAATAATTCAATTAACTGCTGCAAGACATAATTAGGCCTTGTCCCCATTCTGGTGGGCGTTTAGCAAAATCTTCCATCTCGGGCTGTTCGTCAAAAGGACGACTTAACAATTGTTGGAGTTGCAATAATTTACTGTTATCGCCACTTTCTTCTATATCAATAATGGCCTCTTGCGCGAGGTAATTACGCAAAATGTATTTCGGGTTAGCACTATTGCGATCACCTTGCCACGCATTGACATCTGCCACTTCACCCACTCGCTTTTGATAAGCTTGATACCAAGTATCAAAGCCTGCAAGATCGACCATATCATCACGTAAAGTACAATAAGAGCTACTCGGGTCAATTTGACCCACACGACGTAAACTATTGGTGTAATCAAGTTGATTCGCTTCCAGTAAAACAGTTAACTGCCCCACGAGCTGTAAATCTTGCTGATCCAGCTCAGCTTGAGCCGCCTGAGTGCATGTATTTGAGTTAATGCTCGCTTGAGGCAGCCCTAATTTGGCGCGCATTAGGCTTAAATACTGGTTAACTAATTCAGTTTGATAAGTATTTAATGCCGCAATTAAATCATCAGCATCAATAATGGGCGAGAGTGCTTGGGCTAGACGTTTAAGGTTCCATAGACCTACTCCGGGCTGCTGGCCAAATGCATAACGGCCCTCGTGATCAGAGTGGTTACAGATAAAGTTTTCTTTAAAAGTATCTAAAAATGCAAAGGGGCCAAAGTCGAAGGTGTCACCGAGTATCGACATATTGTCGGTATTCATTACCCCGTGAGCAAAACCAATGGACTGCCAATGGGCAATCATTTTTGCAGTAGATTGCACCACCTCATAAAACCACTGCTTATAACCCGCAGCATCGGCGGATAAGTGGGTAAAGTGCTGCTGAATCGTAAAATTCACTAATTGAGTCAACTTACCAGTATCACCGCTTTCACTGTGAAAAAAATATTCAAAATGACCAAAACGAATATGACTTTTAGCCAGGCGTACCGTAATAGCTGCTGTTTCTTGGCTTTCACGCCATACAGGTAAGTCGGAACCGATAACGGCTAATGCGCGGCTTGTGGGCACATTAAGCGCCGCAAGCGCTTCTGATACTAAAAACTCGCGCACCGCAGAGCGCATTACTGCCCGGCCATCACCTTGGCGAGAGTAAGGTGTTGGGCCGCCACCTTTTAACGCGACATCCCAAGCACCATTAGGGCCAATAGCTTCACCTAATATAATTGAGCGACCATCGCCTAATCTGGGAGTGTAACCGCCAAATTGATGACCACTATATACTTGCGCATAATAACTGGCGCCAGGCGCGGCATAGTTAGCCGATAACTGCATCAGCAATTCATTATTAGGTTTTTGTAATCCAATCAGTTTCGCGGCGTCATCACTCCAACCAAGCCAATGAGGATTGCTGATGGGTAGCGGATAAACTTGTGAATAAAATCCGTCTAATTGTTCAAAAAAATCTTGCTTAAAGTGCATCATATACAGCACCAACAACCTGACTTTTACATTGTAATTGCTGTTGTTCATTTACCTGACACTGTTCACCACAAGCAAAAGCTTTCTCTGCTGGCAATGATGATGCCTGTAAGCGTAACATTCCGGCACCTTTAGCTTGGCATTGTTCTAATGAATTGTAATAACCAGAAATATGCTCTTGCAGGACAATTTGCGTCGGCACAGGCGTGTGGTCAGCCACATAAAATAAGGTCCATTCTGGAGTACGCATACACCCGCCAAGTAAGACAAGCGTGGCAGTTATCAGCAATATTGTAGTCAATGTACGGGTCATTAATATCATTTTAAACCTTAAAATCATTGGATCTGAAGCAACAAAAAAGCGAACCAAGGTCCGCTTTCCTTTTGAATATCATACCTGATATCCATGCAACAGTATTGATTAGCCTATTAACTCGCTTTAGCTTTAGCTTTTTCGATGCGTTTTATTCGCCCTTCAAACCCAGTGACAGTTCCATCTGTTAACTGGTATTCAAGTGCTTGCTGGCACACCTTAAGCGCTTCATCAAATTGACCAACATCATTTAACAAGGTTGATAACTGCATAAACGCTGGCGCTTTGATATCGTCAGTATTTTTTTGAGCCACATGTTGCTGATGCAGTGAGCGATAAAGCTCTAAATAGGTTAGCTGCAATGCTGCGCCATATTGGCAATAATCAGCTTGCTTACGCATTTTATAACAATGGTTAATCACACTGACTAAACCATCATGCTGACCTTGAAGATCTGTGGCATTGTTGGCTACTTCAACCTGCTGTTGCAAACTCTCACTAGCCCAATCGCCTTTAGCTGGCTCCAAACTCAATCCTCCAGCTTGGAGAGTCGACACTGCAGTCGCAGATGTGTCCGCTGATCCAGTTTCAGCATGAGTCAAGGTATCTGTAGTTTCAGAATCATTTAGCTCAGCATCTGGCGCGGTCGTGAGTTTTATGTTTGGAGTATCGACAGGAGAAGCGTTAACTGATGGACTCTTAGAATGACTCAAGGTATCTGTAGTTTCAGAATCATTTAGCTCAGCATCTGGCTCGGTCGTGAGTTTTACGTTTGGAGTTTCGACAGGAGAAACGTTAACTGATGGACTCTTAGCATGACTCAAGGTATCTGTAGTTTCAGAATCATTTAGCTCAGCATCTGGCTTGGTCGTGAGTTCTGCTTGTTGAGTATCGACAGGCGAAGTATTAGCGGTTGTACTTGGTTCATCGACCAATGTAGCCGGTGTGCTCTGAGGGGCGTTAATAACAGAATCACCTAAAACGACATCAGCTGCCGGTTTATATAATTCCTTATGCTCTGCAACCGTCGTATCGGTAGCGGCTGGCGATGACGGTTGAGTAACTTCAGATGATGACGAATGCGCAGTGGCATTGCTATCGGTTTTATCAAGTTCTTGTTTTGCCACTGCTTGAGTGCGTCTGTATAGGTACAGAGCAATTGCAACCAATACGAGCATTAAAATGATCTTCATTAGGCTTCCACCTTGCTGATTAAGTGCCATAACACACTATTTGTTCTCACTCACAACGACATTTATTGTGAGGTAATGTAAAGGGTTAATGATAGCGCGCTGTTTTTTTAAGCATCTACCATTATTATTTCAATGTACACTATAAAAGCGACTATTTATCTATTTTAATCTGTAAAAAGGCATACATAGCCGATCATTTGAGCACTGGTTCAATCTTTTTTGCGATCTTAACCTCATATAAAGTTAATTTTGGGCCGAATATCAAAGTTAACCACACTCAGTTTGTCAGTTGTTATCATCGAGCTTACACTGCCAATATCAGACTATTTTACTAGGGTATTAAATCGAGGATAACCTTATGGCTGAAGCAGAATTATTGAGTGACCAATTACTCTATGAGTTTCGCACTATGCAAGCTATGGTGGAAATCTACTGTAAAGTGCACCACCCACTCAAACCAGCCAGAGATGTGTGCCTACAATGTAGTGAGTTTCTAAGCTATGCCAACACTCGTTTAGATCGTTGCCCCTACGGCCAACAAAAACCAACGTGTAATAAATGCCCAGTGCACTGCTACAAACCCCAAATGAAACAAAAAGCCCGCGAAATTATGATGTTTGCTGGGCCAAGAATGTTATTACCACATCCCATTATGGCGATTAAGCATTTACTTGCTGAGCGTAAACCTGCACCAGGTTTACCACCAGAAAAAGCCTCAAACAGACATTTTCGAAAAGTTAAGCAAGGTTAACAATCGTAAACTACTTGCTTTGCAGAAAGTAGGTTAGTATTCACTGTCGTCCAAGAGAGTGAAAATGAACCAATTTAACGATTTATTTATTCAAACATACTGGTGGCTTTCCTTACTCGGAGGCATTCATTGCCTTGGAGTGGGCGTGTATGTTCATTATATTTATCAAAGCAGCACTCGCAGCCATAGCCTACTCGCGGGAATATTTTTACTCATCGGTTGTTATTTTTTAACCGGGTTGCTAACACAAGAAACAGCTCCAATACCAATCCATTTGGCCCTAACGTTATTCATTCCAATCTATTTTTTACTCATGCCCATGCTGTATTTATATTGTAAAAGCAGCTTAACCGAACAAGACTACCAACCACTGATCATTAAACATTTTGGCGGGGCTATTCTTGCTGCCTTAGTCACCAGTTCAGCCATCTTGTTTCATATTCGTATCGCCCCTAAAAACTTACAAAACACTATTACATCACTCGCTGAGTTAAACACGATTAACCTACTAGCAGTCATTTTACCCCTATTATTAATGCTGCAAACCATGGGTTATTCTTGGGCGATTTATCGCTTGTTATCACGCTATCGACCACAATATTTAGCCAGTAGGCAACCTAACTTACAAGTTATTCGTTTTCGCTGGTTAAGCGTATTAACCATAGGTATTTTGATTAATTGGGTGCTCCGAATTGTATTGGTATACTTACCATTTTACTTAGGTGATTCAGTATCCTTGTTAATTCAAGCAGTAACTCAATTAAGCCTTCTATTCACAGTCTATGTGTTTGCCTTGTATGGTATCCATCAAGTCACACGATCAGCCTATTTGCGCGGTGCACTCAACGCCAGCAGCAAAGATGATACGTCACAGTCGCAACTTAAAGCTCATTCGCTACTAGACGATGAAGAAATCACCTATTTACAGCAGTTAATGACCAATAAAGATGGACGCGATACCAGTCAATACGCGACTAAAAATAGCAGTGATAAAAAAAGACTAACGGCGCATGTCTCACGTTAACATTATGCTTAAGAGCGTATTGCGAGTAGCAGAATATAAATGTTTATTAACGCACGCTATGTAAGGGTTATGCTACTCTAAGGCCAGTTTTATCATGACAATATAGTCACCGAGGTTATTTATGAAACGTTCAATTAGCTTAGTGTTTTCCAGTTTTCTCGTATTAATAAGCTTCGCGTTTTCAGCTCCTAGTTTTGCTGACGAAGCAGCTTATAACGATGCAACTACCAATTTTAAAAAAGCCAACGAAAGCCGACATTTATTTGATTCAGCTTATGGTTATGCAATCTTCCCCAGTGTCGCCAAAGGGGGGAATAGGTATTGGTGCTGCTTATGGTAACGGTCGAGTGTATCAGGCAGGCTCTTATATGGGTGATTCTACATTAACCCAGCTATCAATCGGTTTTCAGCTAGGCGGACAGGCCTATAGCGAAATAATCTTCTTTAAAGATGCCAAAGCATACAATGATTTCACCAGCGGCAGTTTTGAGTTTAGCGCTCAAGCGTCAGCAGTAGCGATTAACCTTGGTGCTAATGCTCAAGTCGGCACTACAGGTAATTCTGCGGGTGCAGGACAAGCTGGCAGTAATCATGCTGCGACTGCAGCCTACATCAATGGCATGGCGATATTTACCGCCGCTAAAGGTGGATTAATGTTTGAAGCCGCCCTAGCAGGTCAGTCATTTACTTTTGATGGTAAGTAACCGCGACGAGTCTTAACACTCTTAAGCACATAACATTCAGGCTGCCATTGGCAGCCTGAATTATTTTGAATAAGTGGTTTTTAAGGTATGGCCTGTGGCCATAAATACAAAAGTACAAAAGTACAAACCTGGATCCCGGCTCACGAACATTACCGGGATGACAATTAAATTAGCCTGCGTAAGAAGACAACCTACTAACTTACTCTGGTGTGGGCGAAGCACCACAACGCTAGTGGCCGCAGGCCATGCAAAACCGATAAACTTATCAAAAACCTATTTATATCCCCAAGGCGCTGGCGGTAATGCAACTGGTTGAGATAAATCAAACTCAACTTTAAAGTCGCGATTTTCCCTGGTTAACCGATAAGTAAAAGTATTGGCTTCAATCATCATTTGCCACTCGTTAGTGACCGATTGCGTTAAGCCATGTTGCTTAAAGTTGGCAATAGATTCATCGTCTACTGGAAACGTTTGCAAGTTGGCTGTGCCAGTATCACGGGTCTCTCCACCATACATAGTCACTTTGTCATCGCTGCCATCTTTATGGCGATGATCATGCTTTAAGCGCAATCCGGTATCGGTTTGAGTTATCACCCAAGTGCGAGAGTGATCATCACCAACATGAAATGGAATACGTAACTGGTGATCGGTGCATTCTCTTACATGCATAATTAATGGTTTGCCACTAAAGCCATCTCCTTCACTGCCACCAGCAGTGATCTTACCGGCAAAAGCTTTACCACAAAGAGCGCTAATCGCTTCAAAAAATTGCTGTTGCTGTACCGAGTTTGCGGCATAAGCCGGATTAACCAACATAGTGCTACCACACAGTAATACCCCACTAAGGTATCCGCTCAGCCTAATTAACGTTGGCATAATGATCATTCCTTGTTTATCAAATAATTAGATTTTCAAACGATTAAATCGATAAAGAGTCATAGTGTAAAACACTTATCACTATTCGCTACAGTATTAGCGACAGTATTAGCCCACATTACCTTGTTATTGAATCTATTGCTGCTAGAAAAACAAAACCCGCAAATGTTAATGCGGGTTTTATGACAATAAGTTAACGTGTTAGCTTACTTAGCGTATTTAGACTTAGTCGCCCAAGTGGTCGCTTTTGCTGGACGCTTAGCGCCCTGGCTTTTGGGTGCTTGCCCATTTGCCGCTTGGCTCGAAGCCTTAGCTGGAGACTTTGGTTTCTGCCCTACTGGCTTAGCACTGCCTTTATCCGCTTTAGTGTTACCTTTACGGTCTTCAAACTGATCGGCAGAAAAACGGGTCATCGCCTTTTGGCCGCCTTGTTCTTTTGCTTTAAGCGACGGCTTTTGGCCCCACTTCACTTTAGTTTGCTCGTTACGCGTTTCTGGTGGTACCAAATGATTTGGACCATTACCAATTAACGACTCTTTACCCATAGCCACTAACGCTTCACGGATCATCGGCCAGCCGACAGGGTCGTGGTAACGTAACAAAAATTTATGCAATTTACGCTGACGGCCTTTTTTCGGCACTGTCACTTGTTCACTGTCATGTTTAATGTTTTTCAGTGAGTTAAGTTCGGTATGATAAATCGTGGTCGCATTGGCCATCGGCGATGGATAAAAATTTTGTACTTGATCCAATTTAAACTTCTGGCCTTTTAACCATAATGCCAAATTGACCATGTCTTCATCGGTAGTACCAGGATGCGCCGATATAAAGTACGGAATTAAAAACTGCTCTTTACCGGCCTCTTTAGAAAACTTATCAAACAGCTCTTTAAACTTGTCATAGGTTCCCATACCTGGCTTCATCATTTTACTGAGTGGGCCTTCTTCGGTATGTTCTGGGGCAATTTTTAAATAACCACCCACATGATGTTTCGCTAACTCTCGAATATATTCTGGGTTTTCGATAGCCAAATCGTAACGCACACCCGAAGCGATTAGCACTTTTTTAATGCCAGGTACTTCACGCGCTGCTTTGTATAAGTCGATAGTATGTTTATGGTCGGTGCCTAAATGGCCGCAAATAGACGGGAACACACACGATAAACGTCGGCAGGTTTTCTCCGCTTTCTCACTGGTACAACCTAAACGGTACATGTTCGCCGTTGGGCCACCCAAGTCAGAAATAACACCGGTAAAACCTGGCACTTTTTCTTGAATGTCTTTAATTTCTTTGATGATCGACTCTTGCGAGCGACTTTGAATAATTCGCCCTTCATGCTCGGTAATCGAACAGAATGAACAACCACCAAAACAACCACGCATGATATTGATTGACGTCTTAATCATATCGTAAGCTGGGATTTTTTCTTTGCCATACATCGGATGCGGGATGCGTTGATACGGTAAATCGAATACCGCATCCATTTCGTCAGTGTTTAATGGCCACGCTGGTGGGTTTACCCATACACCACGGTTGGCATCATGTGGTTGAAACAAGGCACGGGCACAACCCGGATTTTGCTCTTGGTGCAAAATACGCGAGGCATGGGCATACAAATACTTATCTTCGCTGACCTTGTTATAGGCAGGAAGCAGCACATAGGTTTTTTCCCATGGCTTTGGACGCGGCGGTTGCACGCTAATGGCTTTGGGCGCATCGTTATCAAAAATTTTTTCGTCTGTTGGACCAGATAAATTACTGCAACCAACATCATCAGCACCATATGGGCTAGGTAATGGCTCAATTTTATGTAGTTGGTCAATTTTGCGTGAATCCATGCCGCGCCAACCGGGCATAGGTTCTTTACGCATTATTGCGGTACCACGAACATCATCAATATCGCCAATGGCTTCACCCGCAGCAATACGGCGTGCAACTTCCATTAATGGTCGTTCAGCATTGCCATAAATTAAAATGTCGGCTTTGGCGTCAAAAATGACACTGCGACGCACTTTATCTGACCAATAATCGTAATGAGCAATACGGCGTAAGCTGGCTTCAATGCCGCCAATCACAACCGGTACATCTTTAAAGGCTTCTTTACAACGCTGGGTGTACACGGTTACCGCACGATCAGGGCGTTTACCACCAATATCACCGGCAGTATAAGCATCATCATGACGTAACTTGCGGTCTGCTGTGTAACGGTTAATCATCGAATCCATGTTGCCAGCGGTTACTCCAAAAAACAGATTTGGGCGACCCAGCTGCATAAAGTCTTCTTTGTTTGACCAGTCTGGCTGCGAAATAATGCCCACACGATAACCTTGAGCTTCTAACATTCGCCCAATCACCGCCATGCCAAAGCTAGGATGGTCAACATACGCGTCGCCAGTCACGACAATAATATCGCAACTATCCCAACCTAAAATATCCATCTCTTTGCGAGACATAGGTAAAAAAGGTGCAGTTCCGTAGCATTCAGCCCAAAACTTTGGATAATTAAATAACGTTGACTCAACTTGCATGTATATGACCTACATAAATGGGGAAAACCAGTCTAACTGATCCGATGACAACATCAGCCTACGGCTGAATTTAACGGACGCGGAGTATAGCAGTACAGCGACACTAAGTGTGACTAAAAAAACATCAAAAGTGAAATATTTTTATCCTTTTATAACCTTGCAAAACGCATGGGAATATTGCTATTCCCTTATGCTTTCAATGTTATAACCCAAGAAAGAAGCCAATATTAGCAACCGCTAAGATTAATAGCACAATCCACGTGATTAATACGCCCCAAAAACGGCCAAAATGATAACCACCTTGACCTTGATTTAACCCAATAGCATGTAATAAGCGCGCCACAATCCAAGCGGTGCCCAAACAATGTATCAAGTAAACTGGCATGCCATTTAATTCAGCCAACGCTAACAAAATAAGTACTATGGGTGCATTTTCAATTAAATTGCCATGCGCTCGAATCGCAATCGATAATCCTTGGTGACCACCATCACCGATACCTATTTTATTTGCGCGACGAAATTTAACCACTTTGTACGATAATGCTAAAACCAATACCGCCGTTAAACCCGCGTATAAACCCGATATCATCAATGTCATGTGTTATTCCTTGAGTCGACTATATTATTGTTATTACATCAATCTTTAACATATTGATGCTATACCAACATTTTGGATCAGTTTGGCTGTAAACACACGCCTTAATCGGTTAATATTCGCGCCAAAACTAGCTCAACACCCCTAACAAGAGTGACTATCGCCCAGTGGATAATCAGGATTTTTTAGAAAAACGCCGATTTATTATTAAGTTAGGAAAATACTTACATAAGTTTGGTACGCCTGCGTATCGCTTAGAATCCCACTTGCAAACGGTATGTAGCACGCTCGGTATTGAAGGTTACTTTTTAATATCACCGACTTCGATGACTTTTGTACTGCAACACGATACTGAACAAGAGTATAACCATGTCGCTCGCGTCAAACCTGGTGACCTCGATTTAGGTTCATTAGCACGCACTTTTGAGTTAGTGGAAGAGCTTAGTTCTGGCCAGCGCACTCTGCAAGAAGCGTTAGAGCGCCTAGAAGAAATCGCCAATAAACCCAATCCTTATGGCCATAAGCTCACCTTATTAGCTTTTGGCTCAAGTGCGGGTGCCTTTGCCATGTTAATGGGTACCGGTTGGCATGACGTTTTTTGGTCGGCTATTTTAGGCTTACTGGTATACAGCCTCGTTTTTTTGGGCTGAACGTTCAAAACGTATTGCAGAAATGCTTGAGCCTATGGCGGCGGTCGTTTGCGCTATCTTGGCAACAGGGATTGCGCAATTTGACCCGAGTATCAATTTACCTGTGACCATTTTATCGGGGATTATTATTTTTGTTCCTGGTCTTGCACTCACGCTTGGCTTGGCGGAGCTTGCCGCCCGCGACTTAATCTCGGGTACTGCACGTATCATGGATGCAGTCATGCAGTTGTTTAAACTGTATTTTGGTGCAGTGCTTGGCATGACCATAGGGAAAGCGATATTTGGCGAAACCATTTATGTCGAACCGATACCACTGCCGCGCTGGGCGATTTGGTCTGCTGTACCGCTATTGTCTATGTCACTGGTGATTATCTTTAAAGCACGCTTAAAAGACTCTCCTTGGGGTGTTTTTGCTGGCATTGTGGCCTTTTTCTCTGCCATGCTCGGCGGTATCTACTTAGGTGAATCTATTGGCATTTTTGTCGGCGCGCTCGCGGTAGGTATTTATTCGAACCTATACGCCCGTTGGATGAAGGCACCAGTGTCGATTGCGTTACTACAAGGTATTGTTATTCTTGTTCCGGGTAGCAAAACTTATATCGGCTTAAATGCACTTATCTCAGGTGAAACGATGCTGAATCAAGCCCATTTAGGTTCACAAATATTCCTCATTTTTATGTCCTTAATCGCAGGACTCATTTTTGCCAACGTAATCGTACCTCCCCGCCGTTCCTTGTAAGCTTCCGATTATTATATTTCAAACAGCATAAGGGCATGATAAATACAGCCCTTATGTTGTTAACAATCTAAATACCCTTATCTTTTTAGTGGCTAAATGAAATATTTATTTAAGCTACATGTTTGACTATGATGTTATTCAGGTATGATACAAAACAAAGAGGCAACATAATAATTTCATATTATAAACAATTACCCTTTGTTGCTGACCTCTTAAAAAACATAACAATAAAAATAAGGACGAAGCTATGCCACTCATATTTATGGCAGCATTTATTTTCTTCATCCTGCTAACTTCGCAGAGTGTTCAAGCTGAGGTTGCAGCCACTCAGTCACAGCTAACCGCCAACGATGACTCTGACATCAATGAGCAATCGACAACTAATAAGCACCTGGTTGATAAGGTCGCTAAAATCGTTATTGTTAGTCACCCTATTTTTGATGAGTCAGCACCAGATGCTATCTTTTTACATCGCTGGGCTAACTATTTGCACATCAACACCAAAGAATCGACCATTCTCAATAGCTTAAGCTTTGAACAAGGCGATAAGATCACCGAGAAAGATCTGCAAGAAGCGCAGCGATTGTTGCGTTACGAATCTTATATTCGCGATGCTAAAATTAATATTGCCAGAAAAGACCCATTGGCAACCGATAATGTTGAAGATGTGGTGTTAGTCGAAACATGGGATAACTGGTCATTATTACCCACGGTAAGCTTGAGCAAAAATGGTGGCGATACTAAATATTCTTTTGGTATGAAAGAAGATAACCTACTGGGATTAGGGGTTAAAACCAAAATAAAATACCAATCAAGTGCCGATCGTACCGGTTATAAATTAGCTTTTGATGCTCCAGTAAGATGGCTTAAACACGCGAATGTGTCGGTTGATTTTTACGACAACAGTGACGGTCAAGCATCCTCAATTGCCTTTAATAAGCCCTTTTATACCCTCGATAGCCAAAATATGTATGCCGCGTCGTGGTTAACTGACACCCGCATTGATACCATTAGACAAAATGGTCAAGACATTAACGAATTTGAACATGTTATTGATTATGCAAACTTAGGTTATGGTTGGTTAGTCGATAAACAAGCGGATCAATTGCATCGTATCAGTGTCGGTATTACCCAAGACCAACATCAATTCAATAATATAGACTTATATCCTCAGTCACCATTACCTTATGATCGTGAATTTATGTATCCATGGATCAGCTACGAATATGTCCAAGATCAATTCACAGTACTAAATAATATTCACCTGATTAATAAAAACGAAGACTTTAATTTGGGTTGGCATCATAGGGTCAGTTTAGGATTAGAAACCAATGACGTCGCTGATAATGCCGATCTCGGCTACCACTTAACCATGCTAAGTACCCGTGGCTGGCAAAAAGACAATCAATTATTGCTCATGACTATCGATGGCCAGACCGATATTCAAACGGGTCAACAGGACTTTTATAATGTCGGTTTAGGGGCTGAATTTTTCCATCAAATTAGCCCTAAGTGGACGGCCTACTCAAAGGCCCGCATTGCCACTTCGCACAATAATTACCTTGACCGAACTTTTGCCCTTGGCGATGAAACCGGCGTGCGCGGTTACCCTAATGACTATCAACATGGTGACAACCAATGGTTACTTACTGGTGAGATCCGTTATTACCCTAATATTAACTTATATCAACTGGCCGAATTAGGCTGGGCAGTATTTGCTGACATTGGCGAAGCAAGCGGCGGCACAGATCAGCAAAATGAAGTCAATGGCCCTATCGGCAGTGTTGGCATCGGCGCGCGCATTTACTCCCCTAAATCAAGCTACGGTAACGTAGCCCATGTTGATATTGCCGTCCCTATCACCACAGGTAATGACATCAATGCCTGGGAATTTAGATTCCAAGTTAAGGACCATTTTTAAAGCGGTAGGTAGACCGTTTAGTTACGATAAACTTTCGCAAAGTAGTCAGCACTAAATGCTTTATGTGCTGCAATGTAGACTTGATGACCAAAAACGGTCTCAACTGGTGGCCACAAAGCCAGCGTGTAAAGCAGCGGCTTAACGAAAAAAGGAGTAAACAATAAATTGTTCACTCCTTTTTTATTCAACAACACGTAAATACTACTGCAACTAACCGTCTTAGTTTAAAAGTGATGTGATATCTGCAACACCACTTCTCGTGGTGCACCAGGGAAATGACCATTACGTTCAGAGAAACCGCTCACGGCATATTGTTTATCAAACAGGTTTTTCACATTTAACTGAAATTGCGTATCTTGCCACCGAGTTGTCCAGCTCATATCAAACACAGTATAAGGCTTAACACGCTGCGCATCCGCGCTGATTTGCTCACTGACATAGTCGGCACCTAATGCAATAGAAGACTGCAAACTGTCAATCTCATAACGCGTCCACAAACCCGCTTGATGTCGCGGCGCATTAATAAACTTAGTGCCATCGGCATAAGTATCGCCCACATCGCCTTGAGTAACGCGGGCATCGTTGTAGGCATAATTGGCCATAATGGTCCAGTCGGCAGTAATATCGCCCACCAGAGTAAACTCAACCCCTTTACTTTCAACCTGCCCTAAACTAACCAAGGCAGGGATACCATCATCAAGACCGGTATAGTCAGGGTTACTCATGGCAACATCTTTTTTGGTAATTTGATACACAGCAACCGTGGTCATCATACTACCGTCAAACCACTGATTTTTAATACCGAACTCAACCTGCTCGCCCATTTCCGGATCTAAGCTAGCGTCTTTACTTGCAGTTTCTTGATCGCCAAGGGAGGTCGGATTAAAACTTTCAGCGTAGTTAATATATAACGACGTATCGGTGGAGTATTTATAAACAACACCACCACGCGGTGATACATGGCTATCACTAAACTCAAAGCCAGTTTCTTTGTCAAAATCGTTAAAGTGATCGTAACGTAGTCCCATCAACAACAACCATTTCTCGCTTAAACTAATTTGATCTTGAACATATAAACCCGCGCGTTCGGTTTTAGTGCCATCACGATGTTGATCTTGTAAGTTATAAGTTGAAGGATCTGTTTCACCGTAATTAAGATCAAAAATGTTGAGATTAGCCACCCCGTCAGCCTCGTAACGGGCACGCCAATAATCATAATCGCTGTTTACGTGATGATAATCTGCCCCAAATAATAAGGTTTGCTCAATATCAGTATCTAATCGATATACAAAATCTGACGTCACACTCACTTCTTGGTTAGCGCGATATTGTTTACGATATTCACGTTTAATGGTTTTATCATCAATATTAGCTTTACCATCGCCATTCACATCAACCCAACTTTGTGATTCGTGATACCCCTGAACGCGCTCGTTATCCAGATAACGCACTGTGGTATTAACACTCAACTCATCGCTAAAGTGATGTTGTAAGTTAGCTTGTAATATTGTTGCTTCAAGGTTTTGATAGTCGGATTTTTCATTTGCGTTATAGCTTGGATCCACTAAAAAATTACCCTCATCGTCAACGGGAACACCACGTAAACGATTACCGCCTAAGTCTTGTTTGATATAATCAATGGTGGTTGTGAGCGCTGTATCATCGCCAAGTTGAAATAATAACCCACCGGTCAGCTCGGTGTTTTCAGAGTCTGCATTATTACGAAAGCTGTCTTTTTGTTCATAAAAACCACCTAAACGATAGGCAACTGAATCTGTTAAACCACCTTTAGAATCAATTGATCCGCCCATACGATCGTTATCACCAGTGGTTAATGTCACTTCAGTATCTTGGACAAAGCTCGGCTTTTTATTGACATAATTGATCATCCCGCCAGGTTCTCCACCACCGTATAACGCAGCAGCAGGACCTTTTAACACTTCAACTCGTTCAATATTAAATAACTGCGGTACGCCGAATCCCGAAAAAGGGTCGCCTCTTACACCGTCATAAAACACATTGCTGTCATCACGAAAACCACGAAAGGTCACTCCCGAGTAACTGTAAGTGCTTACCCCCGCAATAGAACGATATAAGTCGGTGATTTCACGTGCCGCTTGGTCAACAATCAACTGTTCATTCAGCACCTGCACCGACTGTGGTAAATCCATAATATCAGTTTCAACTTTGGCACCAACAGACGTAGAAGATTCACGATAAAAGGTCTGTGCCCGCCCCATGACAGTTATTTTCTCAATTGACTGATTCGAATTCACAGCCGATTCATTAGCACTGACACTCAACGCCGGTAATAGTAGGCTTAACACCCCAATATTCGTAACCTTCAAATGCATGACACTTTACCTAGTAACAATCTATCGCTATAAAATTGCGTGCAATATAGCATCAAATACTAATGACAACTATTCTCATTAAATAATTTACATTTGTGATATTTTGTTAATTATTATCCAGCACAGAATATTGCTAGCATGAAGTCATTGCAGTAGGTTGAGCATGCAGCAGTAAATAACAGCCGTTGTTATTCTGTGCATTGGTGTGATAGTAAATTGAGGAGGTGTTAATTGGTCAAACATACTATTGGCGACGTATACCACCCTTTTCAGAATCAGATTATTGAAGTATAAACACACCAATTCGTTTGCAACACAAATGGTTAATAGCAATGATTTTATTGAAATTATTATAGATAATGACCTTCAATAGTCGTAAACAATAAACTGAGATATCAGCATATAAACACATTGTTCTCAATTGGCGCTAACATATATAGCCTAGCTAAATTCACCTAAACAGAGGTTCACATGACACAACAATGGATTACTATTACTCCTGACCAACCTTTTGCCGGATACCTGAGTTTACCTCCTACAGGCACAGGTCCAGGTCTGGTTTTACTTCAAGAAATTTGGGGAGTGAATGAACACATTCGTGCCGTTGCCGACAGCTATGCGCAAGCTGGTTTTGTGGTTTTCGCTCCTGACGTGTTCTGGCGACTCACTCCACGACTGGATTTAAACTATGATGACGCAGGTACCCAAAAAGCCTTTGAGTGTTACCAAACTCTGGATGCCGATCAGGCTGTTAGCGATGTTGTGACGGCAATTGATTTCCTTAAAACACGCCCAGAGGTCAATGGAAAAATCGGTATTATTGGCTACTGTCTTGGCGGTCAACTGGCCTATCGCAGTGCGGCTGCAAGTGCAGACATCAGCGCAGCTGTATGTTATTACGGTGGCGGTATTGCGAATTATGTAGATGTTGCGCCGCAGCTCAAGCAAGCGATTATGTTCCATCACGGTGCACATGACGAACATATTCCCGCCGATGATGTTGCTAAAATTAAAGCAACGTTTGCTCATCACACTCATGCACAATTTTTTGACTACCCTGCAGGACACGGTTTTAACTGTTGGGGACGTTCAGGAATGTATCATCAACCATCCGCGGCTTTAGCCCAGGGACGTTCACTGGCGTTTCTTGCCGAACAACTCTGCATTTAACCCACAGGTGTCAGTAACATAAAAGGCCTCACATTGCTGTGAGGCCTTTTATTATAAAGAGGTGAGTTGGCCGATAAGCCGGGTCCTGTCGTGGACAGTTATTCATCTAGGCCTGCAATCGCTCACAGGCTCAAGCAACCTACCCGGTTCCAACGCGAGCAGCGCCATGCGGAACCCTATTTGGTCTTGCTTCGGGTAGAGTTTACCTTGCTACGGACTATTGCTAGCCGCACGGTGCGCTCTTACCGCACCCTTTCACCCTTACCATCTTAGCCGAGGCCAAAATGGCGGTCTCCTCTCTGTTGCACTTGTCGTCGGTTCACACCGCCCAGGCGTTACCTGGTACCCCGCTCTTTGAAGCCCGGACTTTCCTCCCCGTACTTACGTACGCGGCAACTGTCTGGCCAACTCGGCGCGGATTATAGCCTAAGCAGCGCAACAAACCAATGCCAAAGCGACCAGCTTTTTATAAATCCAGTTCTAAACCATATTTATATAGGGCATTTTTCTTTAAACCATGAATTTGCCCAGCTATAGCTGCGGCTTTTTTAAGCGGTAATTCTTCACAAAGTAACTTTAATGTAGCAACTGCAACCGCTGGAATACCTTCTTCATCAGTTAATGTAAAGCCATGGCACATAATGACCATTTCGCCTTTTTGCTGATTATCATCGGCTTCAACCAGTGCCAATACTTCAGCAGCGGTACCCGATAAAAAGGTTTCGAAGGTTTTAGTGACTTCACGAGCCATCACTATTTGTCTATCTTCGCCTAACACCTCAACAATAGCAGCAAGGCTATAAAGAATACGGTGAGGAGATTCGTAAAATATCAGCGTACGAGGATCTTCTTTAAGAAATTCAAGCTTATCGATACGCGCTTTTTCTTTTGAAGGTAAAAAACCTTCAAAACTAAAGCGATCAGACGGTAACCCTGATGCACTTAGGGCGGTAATGGCGGCACAAGCGCCAGGCAGTGGCACGACTCTGTGGCCAGCTTGGCGAACATGATTAACTAAATGATAGCCAGGATCAGAAATTAATGGCGTACCCGCATCAGAAATAAGTGCGATTGATTTACCTTCATTTAACTGTTCAACTATCCATTGCGCTCGGTCACGTTCATTGTGATCATGTAATGCCGTTTTACGGGTTTCAATACCAAAGTGACTCAGCAGCCTTCCGCTATGGCGTGTGTCTTCGCAGGCGATTAAATCAACCTGTTGCAGCACCTCTATTGCCCGAGCGCTGATGTCGCCAAAATTACCAATTGGGGTGGGAACAATATACAGCGCGACCATTTGGTCCATAATTACCTCGATAATGAATCTACCTGAGTCTTTCGCCAAGCGTAAGAGCAGGTTAAACTAGTGAAAGCATCTTACCAGAGTGAAGCCAAGTGTTAAAAAGACTGAATACTACAAAATTCGTGTGCGCGTTGATTTTCTCTGTATTGGTGGTCGGTTGTGCCGCCAATAAACAGCAAGATAATATTGACGCAAGTGCATCGCTCGTTGCCGCTGAACATCCAGCTAAAGTTTATTTAGCCCAAGCAACGAATAGCAGTTTACCAGAAAAGCGTGATCGTTATTTATTACTCGCCGCTCACGCTTATATCAATGACGGAAACTTTAATTCTGCCGCTAAAGTATTAACCTCAATGCAGAAGTCGATGGTGACCGTTCCCTCGCTTCAAGCTGAGCATATATACTTGCGTGCGCGCATTGCAGAGAAAACCAATAGCAGCCAAGCTGCGCTGGATATATTACAGTATCCGCCTCATTGGCAGTTACCGCGTTGGCAAATGGCGAGTTATCACCAATTTAAAGCCAAGCTGTATAAGAATACTCAACAGCCAATTGATCAAGTTAAGCAATTAAGCCTGTTAAGTAATTACTTACCAAAATCTGAAACCTCTGCGATTAATAATGTCATTTGGAAGCTTCTACAGCCTTTACATGAAGAAACAGTGCAGTCGTTTATGCGCGATCAGTCTAATCCGATTTTTGCGGGTTGGTTACAATTAACCTATATTGCTAAGCATTATGCGGTTGAACCAACTCAATTAGTGCGTTATTTAGGTGAATGGCAGCGTAATAACCCTAATCATCCTGCGGCGATGAAATTACCTGCAGATCTAGAACAGGCACTCAATGCTAAGCCTTTTAGACCGCAAAATATTGCGGTGTTATTACCATTAAGTGGTCCACGTGCTGTGGTTGCTGAGCCCATTCGTCAAGGGTTAATGTCAAGTTACCTGTCTGACTATGACGCCAATGTATCAATTAACTTTTATGATACTCAGCAAGGTGTTGCTGCCGCTTATCAACAAGCCGTTGCCAAGGGAGCGGAATTTATCATTGGGCCATTATTACCCAATGAAGTTGAAGAATTACAGAAAGTAAATGATAAACAAAAAACCACTATTCCTCAGCTGTATTTGAATCAAACAGACACCTTTACACCACAACCAAATCTGTTTTATTTTTCATTGTCACCCGCGCAAGAAGCCAGTGATGCCGCACGTAAACTGTTTAATGATGGCGTCAAACTGCCATTGCTTTTAGCCAGTAATGACCCGATTGGTAAACGTATGGCCGACAGTTTTCAACAAACATGGCTGACATTAACCAGTAACGATGCCGAAGTGTATTTCTATGATGCTGGCGACCAAATGAAGTTGACCGTTCAAGAAGCATTGGGCGTAAAAGATAGCCAAGCACGTATTAGTAGAATGCGCGATTTATTAGGCAGTCGCTTAGAATCAGATTTTCGTTCTCGCCAAGATATTGATGCGATTTACATGATTTCTGGCTCACAAGATTTAGCCCTGCTAAAACCCTTCTTAGACGTTAACTTTAGTGTGTTCTCTGAACCAGTAACTTTATATACCACTAGCCGGAGCCGCCTTGAAAGTGAGTCAGCACAATCGGCACAAGAGTTAAATAACTTGATCATTAGTGATGTTCCTTGGCTAATGCAATCGAATAGCGAAACTCAAATGGTGTCAGAACTGTGGAGTGGTTGGAATAATAGCCAAAAACGCCTGTATGTCATGGGGTTTGACGCACTTGAGTTGGTTAATCGTTTAGCACAAATGCGTGCCTTCCCTGGCTATCAATTTATGGGGCGTAGCGGCGCATTATCAGTGAAACCTAATGGCGTGATTGAGCGTCAATTGTCTTGGGGTAAATATACCCAAGGAAAATTAACACCACTATGAAAAGTGGACAATTAGCTGAGCAACGTGCACGAACTTATCTTGAACAACAAGGTCTGATATTTGTTGCAGCTAATGTCCGCTATCCATTTGGTGAAATAGATTTGATTATGCGCCAGCAAGATGTATGGGTGTTTGTGGAAGTCAAATTTAGAGCGTCAAATCAGTTTGGTGGCGCCTTAAATGCTCTCACAAATAAGCAAATCACCCGGATAAGATTAGCCGCGGATCATTATTTACAAAGACAAAAATTGAATCCACCTTGTCGCTTTGATGTCATTGCGATGAATATTGATGAAATAAACTGGCTACAAGGCTGTTTTTAAGCGGCAATTGATTACCATAACCTTGATTTATGGCATCATAGAGTCAAATCACCAAGTCTTACTGATGAGCGATATTAAAAAGGCCAATCAGAGACATACGTAGACATAATTTAGCGTAAGGATTGTTGCATGTTAGAACGTATTAAAGATAGTTTCACCGAATCGATTCAAACTAAAATTGATGCTGCTGAAGCATTGCCAGAATCGATTGAAAAAGCGGCCGAGATGATGGTGCAATGTCTACTTGGCGGTAATAAAATTCTGTCATGTGGTAATGGCGGCAGTGCTGGCGATGCTCAACACTTCTCAGCTGAATTATTAAACCGTTATGAAATTGAACGTCCACCTCTACCGGCTATTGCATTAAGCTGTGACACGTCAACCATTACGGCTATCGCCAACGATTATAGCTACGATGAAATTTTCTCGAAGCAAATTTTAGCTTTAGGACAACCTGGTGATATTTTATTAGCGATTTCTACCAGTGGTAACTCAGGTAACATTATTAAAGCCATGGAAGCAGCATTAAGCCGTGACATGACAATTGTTGCATTAACTGGTAAAGACGGCGGCGCAATGGCGGGTTTAATGAGCGCTGGTGATGTAGAAATCCGTGTACCGTCAAACGTGACAGCACGTATTCAGGAAGTTCATTTACTGGTTATTCATTGTTTATGCGATAACATCGATCGCACCTTGTTCCCACAGGACGAACAAGCATGATAAGAGGGTTACTCATCATCTCGATCCTTGCGATGTTGCAGGGATGTGCTGGTGCGGTCATGGTTGGCGCCGTTAGCGGTGCCAAGATGGCAAACGATGAGCGCAGCATGGGCACGCAAATCAGCGATACCAATGCTGACTTTGTTATTGCCAGCGCATTATCAAAACATGATGACCTCAACAATCAAACCCATATCGCTGCCATTGTGATGAACAAAAATGTATTGATGATAGGCCAAGCGCCTAATTCAATGCTGCGCGATAAAGCCGTTAAAGTCGTACAAGATTTACAAATTGGCGGCAAAATACATAATCAAATCCGTATTGGCACACCAACCTCGTTTACCACTCGCAGCAATGACACTTGGGTCACCACCAAAGTAAAAGGCCGCATGCTGAATGAGAAGTCGCTCGATATTACTCGCATTAAAGTCATTACCGAAAACGGCGAAGTGTTTTTGCTTGGGTTAATTGACCGCAAACAAGCTGATTTAGCCGTTGATATCGCTCGAAATACAGCAGGTGTTCGCAAAGTGATTAAGGTTTTTGAATACACTGAATCTTAATCCTGCTGTAGCTAGCAACTTATCGTGATTTAAAAAATTCATCCTGCATTTTGCTCGATGAATTTTTTTTGCGATCTTTTGGCTTGTATCCAAGGGATAACCAGTGACGGTAACACAATAAAACTAGCGCCTAACCAACTTAGTCCATCAAGCCATTCGTCAAAAAATAACCAGCCCAAGAAAACACAGAACAACAAACCTGTATATTCTGCCACCACAATTTGACTGGCTTGCGCTTGACGATACGCTAAGGCACAAAACCACTGGTATGCGAGTAAAAATACGTTACTTAACACTGCGATGACCACTAAAGAAACACTTATTCCCTCTATGCCTTGTACTAAGGCCATCACAAAAACTAACGGCATGCTGAGCAAATTATAAAGCATTAGCGTAACGATTGGACTTTCTGTGCTAGGTAACTTGCGCAGTGCCAACTGGTTAATCGCAAACGTAAATGCTGAAATTAATACCGCAATACCAAACCAGTTAATTTCAGTTGGGCGCAGTAAAATAATAATGCCAATAAACCCCAAAATAGCCGCTAACCAATGCGCTGTAGTAACGGTTTCTTTCAAAAACAAAAATCCCATTAATACAATCATTAATGGTGCTGAGTAAAATAACGAACTCACTGTAGCAATCGGTAGCGCAATTAAGCCCATAACTAAACATACAGCGCCAATAGCGCCGGTATTAGCCCGCACTAAATGCACCTTTACGTGGCGGCTGGTTGGTTTGTTAGCCGCCAACCACAAAGGCAGCAACATGAATACTGATGTTAACTGTCTAATTAACAGAAATGTTGCAGCGCTACTGCCCTCTGGAAGCCATTTTATAGACACATCATACATAGCACTAAAAAGGTTACCGACGACCAATAACATCATGCCGATGGCGATTGTGGATTTCATTGTACTTACAACCTAAGAATCAATAATTGGCTGCATCATATCCTTAGCAATTTATATCGAATAATGATGTTTTTAATCAATGCATGAGTTAAATTCATACATAGTAAATTTTAATAAAATAAACTCATATTTAAGGTGCATATGCGCAAACTTCCACCACTGAGGGCACTACAAATATTTGAAGCGGCTGCAAGGCATGCGCACTTTTCTCGGGCGGCAACTGAGCTTTGTATTACTCAAAGTGCGGTATCGCATCAAGTGAGGCTGCTTGAAGCTCATTTTGGTGAACGATTATTTAGCCGCGAAGGCAGGCAACTCTGTTTAACCAGTAAAGGCAGTGTGCTTTATCATGAGCTAGAACGAATATTTAATGAGCTGAATGATTTAAGCATGCAAATCACTGGAGACAGTAATGATCAACTCCGTTTAGCGGTATACAGTTCATTTGCCATTAAGTGGCTCATCCCTCGCTTAAGCGATTTCCATCGATTGCATCCACAAATTAAAATTCGCCTAGATATGATCACCGACGACCCACTGATGAGTGATAGTGTGGCTGATATGTTTATTACTGGCCAAAGTGGCCAACCCGGTTATGTGCATCGCATGTTACACCAAGAGAGACTGATCCCAGTGATCTGTCCTGGGCTGCTCAATACCGACCTCTCGGCGCTGAGTGTATTACGTCAGCATGCATTACTTACCGTTGACGAAGGGCCATTAGGCTTTGATTGGGAGCGTTGGTTAACCGTTAATGGCATTAGCATAGCCGCGACACAACAACAGCATGTATTTAGTCATGTGTTGTTAGCCATTGAAGCGGCAATTGCCGGTCAGGGTATCGCGCTAGCGTCAGATTTTATGGTAGAGCGAGATATTAGTAAGGGAGCATTAGTCGCGCTTGACTTACCCGCTATGTTGACTGGCTTTGAATTCAATTTTAGCTGTAAACAACGACGTTTAAAGGAACCTGCTATCGCTGCGTTTGTGCAATGGTTAACCAAAAAATAAGCCAGCAATTTGCTGGCTTATTAGTAACAATAGCTAAAGTTTTACTTACACGATAAGGCCAATTTTTTCTTAGACTTTTTTAATGGTCACTTCTGCACGCGCTTGGGCTTTTTCAGCACCTTCCGCCATCACTTGGCTTAGGAATGCATGATCGGCGCGGAACTCTTTAAAGCGAGCTTGTAATGGCTCAAGCATACCAACAACCGCTTCACCGGTAGCCACTTTTAAATGGCCATACATTTTGCCTTCAAATTCTGCTTCTAAAGATGCAATCGACTGCCCTGTACAACCTGACATTAAACTCAGTAGATTAGACACACCCGGCTTTTGTTCGATATCAAAACGCACCACAGGCGGCTCTTCACTGTCAGTCATGGCTTTTTTCACTTTCTTTAAAATCGCTTTAGGATCTTCAAGTAAACCAATAACGTTATTGCGGTTGTCATCTGATTTGGACATTTTCTTTAGTGGGTCTTGCAGTGACATGACCTTAGCACCATGCTCAGGAATAAACGGCTCAGGAATAGTAAACGTGTCGCCATAAGCATTGTTAAAACGAGTGGCAATATCGCGAGTCAATTCTAAGTGCTGCTTCTGATCTTGACCAACTGGGATTTCATTAGCTTGATACAGCAAAATATCTGCCGCCATGAGCACAGGATAACCATATAGCCCAACGTTAATGTTATTAGCATGCTTTAAAGACTTATCTTTAAACTGGGTCATGCGGTTTAACTCACCCATTTGGGTGTAACAGTTTAATACCCAGCCAAGTTGAGTATGCTGCGGCACTTGCGACTGAATAAATACGGTGCTTTTTTTAGGGTCAACACCACACGCAAGGTACAAGGCTAATGTATCTAAACAGGCTTCACGGAGTAACTTAGGATCTTGACGAACCGTGATGGCATGTAAATCAACAACACAATATAGGCAATCATGACTATCTTGCATGGCAACCCATTGACGAAGTGCGCCCATATAATTACCTATGGTTAATTCGCCTGATGGCTGCGCACCGCTGAGTACTATGGGTTTAGTCATTTGTTTTATTGCTCCAGATTATCTTTTTGAAAATTAAAATTATTATGAAAGTAAGTATTGCTCTATATCAGCAAAATTTTCGCATACCGCATGGGGATGACTTAGGCCGATATCTTCGCCGTAGTTGTAGCCATAGGTCAAGCCAATAGACATAACATTGGCAGCTTTAGCTGCTAAAATATCATTCTTTGAATCACCAATCATCAGTAATTGCGACTCATCCAATTGCCACTGTCCAAGCAAATGCTGCAACGGCATAGGATCCGGCTTCATTTTGGCTAATGAATCGCCACCGAGCACTTCGCTAAACACATCATCGAGGCCAAAAGCACTTAATATCGGCAAGGTAAAACGATAAGGTTTATTGGTGACGATAGCCAGTTTAAAACCAGCTTGTTTTAGCTTTTGTAACGTGGTGATCACCCCAGAGTACAAACGACTATGCGTATGTAAATGCTCACTATAGTAAAGCATAAATAGTGGCATCGTTTTCTCAAGTAAGGCCTGTAGCTCAGGAGTATTTTCTGCCATGCCAGAGGCATAACTTAATGCACGTTGCATTAATACACGCGCACCATTTCCGACCCAACTCAGCACCAGCGCTTCTGTTACGGGTGGATATTGGCATTGTGCTAATGTGGCATTGGTGGCTGCAGCTAAATCAGGCACACTGTCGATTAATGTACCATCTAAATCAAAAGCGATAGCGCTAATGTTTGACCATTGCATCATGTTAAGTCCTAATAATACGAAAAGACGTTATGATACCGTAGCAAGTTCTGCACGCATTTGATCAATAACAACTTTATAATCTGGTTGATTAAAAATTGCCGAACCCGCGACAAACATATCTGCACCGGCAGCCGCGATTTCAGCAATATTGTCGACCTTTACGCCACCATCGACTTCTAAACGAATATCAAACCCACTCGCATCAATGAGTGCACGAACTTGGCGAAGTTTGTCTAATGTATGCGGAATAAATGACTGACCACCGAAACCTGGGTTAACCGACATCAATAAAATAACATCAAGTTTGTCCATTACGTGATCTAAATAATGCAATGGTGTGCCGGGATTTAAGACTAAACCAGCTTTGCAGCCAGATTCTTTAATAAGCTGCAAGGTACGATCAACATGCTCTGAGGCCTCTGGGTGAAAAGTAATAATTGAAGCGCCAGCTTTAGCAAAGTCAGGAATAATACGATCGACGGGTTTTACCATTAAATGTACATCAATATCTGCAGTGATGCCGTAATTACGCAGTGCGGTACATACCATAGGGCCAATGGTTAAATTAGGAACATAGTGATTGTCCATTACGTCAAAGTGAACAACATCTGACCCCGCATCTAATACGGCTTTAACATCATCACCTAAACGGGCAAAATCGGCGGACAAAATTGATGGTGCAATTAAAAATGGGCGCATAATCTTCTCTATTGGCAGATCAAAGTGTCGACATTTTACCCTTTGCAGCCGCAACCCTCTAGTCTCACACGAGAAATAACCACTCTGAAACTGGAATTTAGTCGAAAATGCCAACATTGGTCAACTTTGTTATTTTTCAAACAGAAACCAGTGTTCAATAACTAAGCTATTTTGCTATAATGCGAAAATGTTGTTATGTTTATGATCCAATATAAGATCTTACATCTGTTGTAGTATTAATCGATTTTACACCACGGATAGGGCAAAATTTATGCTTAAGTACTTAATACGCAAGCTTTCTGGTCGTGATGGCAAATTATTGTCAATACAGATTTTTGCTGTTTTTGCGACATCAGCTTCGGCACTATTGCTAAGCCAAGTATTAATGAGCACCGAAAATAACTCTGCCAATAGTAAAGCCTGCGTGTGTAATAGCGGCACCAACTACAATGCTAGCTTGCCAAGTAGTCATCCTACCAATCGATGTGCAGAACAATCAAACGATGTGAGCTGGGGAAATTGGGTTACAGGCAACAGTCGCTCAAGCCAATTTCATTTCATTGATCTACTTGAACTGATCCACGGCCACAAAGATAAGCCATTAAATGATATGCCAACATCTGGCAGCCCAACTCAGATATCGCGTTAATGTCTATTTGGCGAGTATTTAGTAGTACTGTAGCGGCTTTTTTTGGCGTGCAGACAGAACAAAACCGTCAAAAAGATTTTCAAACTCAATCTCCTCTGCCCTTCATCATCATGGGAATTATCTTAGCAATTACTTTAGTGATTTCAATAATCTTGATTGTTAACCAAGTATTAAGTTAATTACCTGCTTTGCTAGATATCCCACTGTAATATTATTCTTCTTCACGATAATGATGGTCATATAACGCCATAATTTCGTCGACTTTATTACGTGAACCACCTTTAGGACTAATATTACGTTGCACCGAAATCGTTGAGCAAGATGCACCGCGATATAGTTCTCGAGTTAACGGGATATCATGGTTACTGATCAGCACAGGAATATTTCGTTCATGAGCAATAAGCCGTGAATGACGTGCAAGTAATGCTTGATCGTCTAGGCTAAAACCAGGGCCGGCATAAGTGGTAAAACTGGCTGTTGTCGATAAAGGTGCATAAGGCGGATCACAATAAATAACATCGCCGCTTTCAGCAATATCAAAGGCTTGTTCGTAACTTATACATTTAAAGGTCGCTTTTTGCGCTTTTAATGAAAAATAACGAATTTCGGCTTCTGGAAAATAAGGTTTTTTTGTACGAGCCAAACGGCACGTTAAAACCACCTTTACGATTGTATCGACATAGACCATTAAAACCATGACGATTCATATACAGAAAATATACTGACCGAATAAATGGATCGCTACAGAGATTAAATTCTGCACGAATACGATAATAGGCATCTTTGTCATTCATCTCATCGACAAACATTGCTTTTGCCGCTTGAATGTATTTATCAGGCTGTTGCTGAACAATTTGGTATAAATTGATTAAGTCTTGATTAATGTCACACAACAAATAATCATCAAACTGAGTATTGAGGAATACCGAACCCGCGCCAACAAAAGGTTCAATGAGTCGATTGCCTACTGGAAGGTGTTTTGCTAGCTCATCAACGAGCTTGTATTTACCGCCTGCCCACTTTAGAAAGGCTCTATGCTTTTTTATCATGAAAAGGAATTATACCAGCAAAATTAAAGCTGAAGATTGTACTCTGTTTAACGACAATTATCATCGGCTAAAGTAGATTAATTGTGTTGATTCTTCATGTTATTGACTTAAATGCTCCAGAATATGATGCAACTAATCTTGTCGCTTATAATCACTTAAGTCGGCCCACTTTCTAACCCAAGGTGCCGCTAACCCATATTTTTCCTGCAGACTTTTCGCTTTTAAGCTAGCGCTCGTAGCCGTCTCAAAATCACCCAATAATATAATGTGACGTTGTTTGTAACTCATAATGTAAACCTGCGGCTCTTGCGCCAATTTCACTAATATAGGCGTAAGTGAATCTTTGTCATTCACACTCGCAAGTTGCAGTGTAAACCCTTTAACTTTTAGGTTGGGAGTATTGTCTCGCTCAACGATATCATTCGGTTTATTGACCGGATTAACTTGTGCTTTGGGTAATTTCCCCTGAAAAGACAAGCCCGTTAATGATGAGTTGACCACCACCTCGGTATAATTATCTACAGGCACACCTTCAACAAGCTCAGTCGCATCTTTATCTTCAATTAGGCTATTTGTAATGACTTGCTCCTCTATAAGCAACTGTGCTTGCTCATTGGCGCTCGACTTAGTGAATACCAATTGCCTCTGAGCAAAATAAGCGGTTAATGTTTTATCGGCATAACTCATCACATATTTTGTTGCTTTGGCACGCAACCTTGATTGCTCAGCCGTTAATGTTGGCGATATCGATGTAGAAATAGCTGGAGGTAATTGACGACTAATACCCCACCACATTGCCACGCTCGCTAATATGGCAAACAAGGCAATGAACATTTTCGCCGACCAGGACCAAGATGCTTTGCTGGTTTGCGGCTCTTCTAATGCTAACGCTAATAATTTAACCACTTCAGCTGGCGTGCCCTGCTGTTTTTCTAATTGTTTATGGATGATTTCACGGGGAATAAACGGCGTTTGCTGGCTACGAAGTAATAAACTCTGGTAAAGACCATCTCGCTCAGGTAGCGATAAAGGCTCGATCGTAACCGGGAGTAATCTAGCACGAATATCATCGGTTAAATCAGCCACTAAGGTATACCAAAAATCAGGACTAACCGTTACTGTGACCGCTACAGGTTTACCAGCACAATGGATTTGACTCAGAAGAATGCATTCAGCCCAAATATCTTTAGGCAATAGATCGGCATCATCAATAATGATGTGTAATGGCTTTTTCAAACTTGATTGAATTCTAAGAACGGTATCCATTAAAGGACGTTCGTCATCAAATATGGGGGCAGAGATGAGTTGAACAAGAATTTTTCGACGAATTTCTGCACTATCGGCATGTTGAGGGCATATAATTAAAGCTGAATTGTAATCATCTAACTCACTGGCTAGTGCAGCTGTAAGCGTAGATTTACCTGAGCCATCAACGCCACAAACCACCGACATCTGTTCACTATAGCTAGCAATATGCTGTAAACGCTGAATAAGCGCTTCTTGAGTGGGGAGTAACAATAGTCCTGGAGTCGTCAATGATTCACCACACTATAATTGATATGTAGGAAGCATAACTTATTCGCAGCTAATAACCTGTTTTAACAAGTCTTCACCTACATCACTAAAGACGTCAGCTTGGCCTATACCTGTGGGTAATACTAAGCGAATCTTACCACCTAAAACTTTCTTATCACGGCGCATATGCTTAATAAACTGTTCAAAATCCATCGACTCGGGAGCCGTTATAGGCAAATCAAACGCTAGCATTAACTGACAAATACGTTCAACACTTAAATCATCTAATAGATTGAGTTTACATGCAGTTTTTGCCGCAAGAACGGTACCAGCAGCGACAGCCTCACCATGTAACCAAACTCCGTAGCCCATTTCGGCTTCGATAGCATGACCGAAGGTGTGCCCAAGATTTAATAACGCTCTGACACCTTGTTCAGTTTCATCTTGCGCGACAACATCAGCTTTAATCTGACAACATTTTGCAATGGCATAGTTAAGCGCATCAGTCTGGAGTGACTTTAATGGGTTAACATTTTCTTCCAGCCATAGAAAAAATTCTGCATCCCAAATAATACCGTACTTAATGACTTCTGCCATACCTGCTGCAAACTCATTTGCAGGTAATGTCTGTAAGCAAAGCGTATCGATAATCACAGATTTGGGTTGATAAAATGCGCCAATCATATTTTTCCCAAGAGGATGATTTACTGCCGTTTTACCACCGACAGAGGAATCAACTTGGGACAATAATGTTGTCGGCACTTGAATAAAATCAATACCACGCTGATAACATGCTGCCGCGAAACCAGTCATATCACCAACAACACCACCACCGAGAGCAACTAAGACTGAGTCTCGGGCAAAATTGTGCTCAAGTAGTTCAGTAAAAATATAATCTAGGTGCTGTAAATCTTTAAATTTTTCGCCATCAGGCAAAATAACCGTTTCAACACGCGCGCAAGCGCTCATCGCTTGTTGTATCTTTTGAAGATACAACGGAGCAATGGTGTCATTTGAAACAATTAAGGCTTTCTTGTTTGTTAGGTAGCGAGCAAATAGCTCGCTATCATTCATCAAATCCTGGCCAATATAAATGGGGTAACTTCTATCACCTAATTGAACCTGAATCTGTTGCATGTTGTTACCTAAAAGCCGAGTTGCTCGATAATTTGGTTTGCGACGATCTTCGCGCTTTGCTCATCCGTTTTAACGATAACATCCGCAATTTCCTCATATAAAGGATTACGAATTTCCGCTAAGCTTTCGAGCACTTCACGTGGATCATCTACTTGTAACAACGGGCGACGCTTATCACGCTGAGTACGCGCAACTTGCTTGTCGATAGTTGTCTCTAAGTAAACCACTATACCTCGAGCAGAAAGATAGTTGCGGATATCTTTACTCTGAACAGAACCACCACCTGTCGCGAGAACGATACCTTGCCTTTCTGAAAGATCACCAATGACTTGAGCTTCACGACGACGGAAACCCTCCTCACCTTCAACATCAAACACCCAGGCAATATCTGCACCGGTACGTTGTTCAATCGTGATCTGAATCGTGGAAATCTAAATGCAGCATTTGCGCCAGATGGCGACCAATTGTGCTTTTACCTGCGCCCATAGGGCCTACCAGAAAAATATTGCGTTTTTCAGCCATTTCGTATACGTCTGAATCTTATATGGAAGAATGCCTTATCGACTTAAACCTCAAGCCGACCTATAATTTAACCTTGCTCTATTGAGACTTGACGAAGGATTATCTCAGTTAAGGGCTACCGCTTGCAAGTCATCACAGCTATTTATAATGATTTTATTATAACCTCGAAGATAAAAACACCCTAAATAATGTAATGTTTACAGTTAAGTGTTTGTTAATACAAAGACTATAGTTTACTGCAGACAACATAATCTAATTAATATCATTCGCTATAAACTTTAAGAAAGTCACTATTATTGCCACCATAGGCAGTCATTTTACTCACTTGAGTGATATTTACCGCTAGTGTATTTATCCTACGTGGTAATTTGCTGCTCATAAACATGTGCCATAAAAAAAACCAGCGCTTACGTCGCTGGCTTTTTATGCTCGTTATCGCTAAAGAAAACTATCGTTTATCAGCAACAATCTTAGGGGTAACGAAAATCAACAATTCTTGACGCTCGTTGGTGTCAGTTGAGTTTCTAAATAAGAAGCCTACTAACGGAATATCACCCAATACCGGCACTTTACTCACTCGGCTAATTAAGTTCTGTTGGTATATACCACCAAGCACAATGGTCTCACCATTATCAACCAGCACTTGGGTACCAATACGTTGAGTATCAATCGCAACAGCTTCACCAGTCGCGGTGGCAACCGTTGTTCCTTGAGAGTCTTGAGTAATTTCAAGATCAAGGATAACACGGTCATCTGGGGTAATTTGTGGGGTTACCCGAAGCGATAACACTGCCTTCTTAAAGGTAACCGTTGTTGCACCACTAGATGCTGACTCAACATAGGGAATTTCAACACCCTGCTCAATATACGCCGACTTTTGGTTAGACGTCGTAATACGTGGGCTGGCAATAATCTCGCCTTTGTTTTCTTGCTCTAATGCGCTTAACTCTAAATCAAGTACCGTACCGTCAGCCAATTTAGCAACATGAAAAGCAATACTGGTTGCAGAGCTTGCTGCTGCCGGTAAATTTACATTAAGACGATCATTAACACTTGGGATAATACCGTTAGCAATATCAGTGGCGCCATTAATGGTACCAGAGGTGCCTTTTGTGCCTTGCTGGTCGGTGATGCCCCAACGGATGCCTAAATCTTCAGACACATCGTCTTTCACTGTCACCATGCGGGCTTCAATCAATACTTGCTTAATAGGAATGTCTAATACATCTATTAATCGGTGTACGTTCTCTAAAATTTCCGCAGTGTCTTTTACCAATAGCGTATTTGTACGTTCATCAACGGCAACACTGCCGCGAGATGATAGTAGAGTGGAATCGGTAGTTTTAAGTAAATCCGCTATATCGACGGCTTTGGCATAGTTTATTTGTAAATATTCAGAATATAACGGGGCTAACTCTTTTACTTCTTGGCGATTTTTCAAGTCGTTACTTTCGCGAATAGCAAGCTCTTCACTTGGTGCAACCATTAAAATATTGCCTTCAATACGTTTATCCAAACCTTTAGTTTGTAAAATAAGGTCCAAGGCTTGATCCCAAGGCACGTCATCTAAACGTAAGGTAATTTCACCTTCTACGGTATCGCTAGTAACAAGGTTAAAGTTATTGTAATCAGCAATAATTTGTAAAACAGTACGGACTGAAATATTTTGGAAGTTAAGTGACAATGAGCGACCATTATATTTTTTGGCCTCTTTAGCAACCGAAACTCGTTCAACTTTATCAATGCTAACTTTAAACACATTACCGTCTTGGCGGTAGTTATAGTCATAGTTACCATCAACATCAACCAAGATACGGGCAGTAAGATCGTCTTTAAATGTTTCAAAACTATTCACTGGTGTGGCAAAATCTTGTACATCCATAACATAAAGCAAATCATTACCAATATCGGTGTTATAGAGTTTTATTTCGAGCTTTGAACCAACTTGTTCAACATTAGCGGCTACAGAACGATTGCTAAGATTAAATAATATTTCTCCGCCACCGGTTTTGTTGCGACGAAAATCAATACTACTAATACCGTTAACAAATGGATTATTAGCTTCTACTGGACCAGCGACATCATCATTAATCGTTAACCGATAACTATTACCAACAATTTTACCTTGGTACGGTTTTACTTTATTCATTGCAACAATGATCTGTAAATCGCCACCTTGTTGTTGTGTATTAATTTCTTTTACGCCAACAGTATTCACCGGAATATTGTTTTTAGTTAAATTAGAAATAGTATCAGAGAAATTCAACATGATTTCTGCTGGATCTGCCGATAAATCAACAGACGGTGACACTATTGATGATTCAAAAATCAACTCTAATTCTAATTGATGATCAACCATTGAATGGTATTTGACGTCCATAAGACGATTAGCAGCTATCGCACTGGGTATTAAACCCATTAATAATACTGCGCCTAAAAACGCTCTAAAAAATAATAACTTTGTTATTGCTTTTTTTATCGCGGCAGAAGATTCCATTATTCTCTCATCCTTCGCACGTTATTTTCCTGATAATTCTAAATTGCTGGATCTTTCTGACCAACAACCCGAACCATCAGGGATTAATTCTATAATTTCGATAAATTGCGGCGTTACTTTAGCAATTCGGCCATGATAAAGCCCTAAATACTCGCCTACACCCATGCGATAAACATTGGCATCGCTAGATTCGACTAAAGCCCAAATAGTTCCATCTTCGCTTAATGTTCCACGCATTCTTAAATTGTCTAATGCATAAGTTTCTAAACGACTTTTGCGACGTTTTAAGTCTGGTTGTAAACAATCTTTAGATGTATCAATCACCTCTTCTGTCAATTCCCTTGATGGTGGAACAAACGGGCTGCGCATTAACTCAGCTTGATATGCAAAATGTTCAAACTTTGGTGTTTGCTTCAAAGGCGGTATACGGGCGACGTGTTGTGCCTTTGTAGTAGTAACAAATAGCTCTAAATCGCTGCGATCGCCAATACAACCACTCAATAAAAACACCATTGATAAGAATAAAGGCAAAAATTTCATTATTTCTGTCCCTTATTGGCCTGTTGCGTTAATTCTGCCCCTTCTTTAAAGCGATACGTTTTAGCGAGAATATCCATTGATAAACCACCACTATCGTTCTGCTTTATAATAAAGTCGTGCAGACTGACAATTCGAGGTAATTTTGCAACCCCGCTCACCATATTACCTATTTTATGATAATCACCTTCCACTGACATCTTAATTGGGAATTCAATATAAAAATCACGTTCGATTTCATCATCCCAATCTAGGCTATTAATTCTAAGGCCAGCATCAGTAGCAACAAACGTTAAATCATCTAATAAACCAGGCATCTCATTTTCAGAAGGCAACATTTTAAGCAATTCGGCAAACTGCACTTCCATCACGTCTAATTGCTCACGGTACAGTTTAAGATTAGCTGCTAAACGATATTTAGTTTCAAAATCTTCACGTAATTGAATTTCTTTTTGCTGTTCAGCTTCCATCTCATTGATCGAGTCGGAAATAAACAAGTAATAACTGCCACCAATAACACATAGAGACAAGAAACCAGCAAATACAATTTTTACCAGCTTAGGCCAACCACCAATGTTTTCAAAATCGATATCGTTAAATTGATCTAGGTCGAGATTCATTTTCTCGCTCCTTGGTTCGGATCAACATTCGCTTCTTGTGAATCATCACGAATAGTGACACGTAATTTAAAACGTTGTAACTGCCTTAACTCTTCATTTTGGGTCACAATCGATTGCATACTCGGATCGTTCAGATAAGCAGAAGTTTTAACCTTTCTCATCATATTAGCGACGTTATTGTTCGATTCACTTCGTCCCTCAATTAATAACACGCTACCTTTCTTCTCTATACTTGAAAGATAAATACCAGGCGGAACAATTCGAACTAATTCATCTAAAACATGGGTCGGTAAATTACGCGATTGTTGTAAATTGAGAATAATCTCAGTGCGACGTTCTATGTCTTTTTTACGTTCGGTAATTTTTCTAATTTCGGCAATCTGGGTATCAAGCAAACTAATTTCCGATTCCAAATAGGCATTGCGTTGACGTTGATCATCAGTGACCACTTCCAGAAAACCCAGAAATAAATAAACGACTAATGAAGTCACTAAAAAGACTAATGCTAAAATACCGATGAAGTCACGTTTTTGCTTCTCTCTTGCTTCTTCACGCCAAGGTAATAAGTTTATGTTCGCCATTGAGCATAACTCCTTAACGCAAGACCACATGCCACCATATATTTACTCATATTAGGTTGAAGCTGACTCTTCATCACATCATCTGCATGCAAACAGCCTTGGAAGGGGTCAGCAAGAATAGTATGAGTACCTAACTCGTTGGTAAGTAATTCAACCATTCCTTCTAACTTAGCTGTACCTCCACATAAAACGATGTAGTCAACTTTTTCACGGCCACTGGCAGTACAGTATATCTGTAAGGTTCGTTTAATTTGTTGTAATAATTGCGTCTGAAAAGGTGATAGAACTTCGAACATATAATTACGGGGTAATTGCCCTGTTATCTTGGCTCGTTCAGCTTCATCATGGGGCATTCCATAAAATGACAAGATTGATTGAGTAAATAACTCGCCACCAAAAGCTTGTTCACGTATGAAAGTAGTATCACCATTTTCAACCACTGAGAATGTGGTCATATTGGCACCGATATCAACCATGGCGATTGATTTATCTTTAGCACCATCAGGTAACTGGCCATAAATTAATTCTGCAGAACGTCCTAAAGCATAGGCTTCCACATCGACAACTTTTACATCCAGCTCGACAGCATCTAGTGCATCTACTCGTGAATCAATGTTTTCTGTGCGACATGCACTCAGTAGCACATTCACTTTCGTTGGATCGGTAATGTTAGGATTAAGTCTTTCAAAATCAATACTGACTTCATCGAGCGAATAAGGAATAAGATTGTCAGCTTCAATCTCAATTTGAGCTTCCATTTCCTCTTCATTCAACGCAGCATCCATATAAATGACCTTAGTCATTACAGCAGATCCTGAAACAGCAACAGCAGCAAATTTGAGGGATTTAGGTAATCCCCGTCGAATTTGTCTTAATGATTCAAGTACCGCTTCAGAATCACGAATATCATGATCAACTACAGCTCCTTTTCTAACAGGAACCGCCGCATGGTTTTGAATTTTATATCCATCCGCAGTCTTGCTCAACAATATGGCTTTGATTTCATGAGATCCAATATCGATCCCGACCATTTGAGGTGCTTGACGCTTCCATAATTTTGAAATCATAGTCCGTCATCACAATTGTATTTTTATTTTCTAAGAGATTAGCACATAATCAACTCGTTATAAGTATTTGTATAAAATGTTTCAACATTTTACAAATACTATTTAGTTATTTCATGTTTTACTTCACCAAAAACCCTCACGCTTATATACTAACGTCACTATTTGTAATTTTTCTGGAATTCTAGAGTGAAGTGGTTTAAACGTTTATTAATTGCATTTTTTAGCCTATCACTACTTGGCATTGCTGCTATAGCTGCCGCTTATTTTTATGTGCTACCCGATTTACCCGATGTTAATTCGCTAAAGACGGTTCAATTACAAACTCCGCTGCGTATTTATAGCCGCGATGGCAAACTGATTTCTCAGTTTGGTGAAAAACGTCGTATACCTGTTGAGTATGAAGAGGTCCCGACTCAGTTAATTAATGCCGTGCTCGATACCGAAGATGCGCGCTTTTTTGAGCATAATGGCATTGATCCAATTGGTATTATTCGTGCGGCGGTCATTTTGATAACGACGGGTAAGAAAAGTCAAGGTGCCAGTACGATAACCCAGCAAGTTGCCCGAGGTTTTTTCTTATCGAATGAGAAAACGTACATTCGTAAAGTAAAAGAAATATTTCTAGCGCTAAAAATTGAAAAAGCACTCTCTAAGAAAGAAATCTTAGCTCTTTATTTAAATCGCTCATTTTTAGGTAACCGTGCCTATGGCGTTGGTGCTGCTGCGCAAGTTTATTATGGTAAAGAACTTAACCAACTGACGTTACCAGAGATGGCAATGATTGCCGGTTTACCACAAGCACCATCAGCAGCAAATCCTATTAGAAATACCGAACGGGCAATATCTCGTCGAAATTGGGTTCTAAGCCGCATGCTCGAGAAACGTAATATCACTCAAGCAGAATATCAAGAGGCCATCAATAGCGCTTCTACCGCGAAATATCATGGCGCTGAAATTGACTTATACGCTCCATATGTTTCGGAAATGGCACGTGATTACATGATCCAGAAGTACGGTGAAGAAGCCGCCTATACCAATGGATATAATGTCTACACCACTATATCTTCAGATCTACAATTGATGGCTCAGGAGTCATTAAGAGATAATGTTTTTGCTTACGACCAACGCCATGGTTACCGAGGCCCTGTCACTGAATTATGGACTGATACACCACTAAGCAACGATGAGATTGTGGCGATTTTAAAGCGCACGTCTTCGGTACAGGGCATTATGCCTGCAGCTGTGCTAAGCGTAAAAGACCAACAAGCACAAGTGATTGATGAAAAAGGCGAACTACTGACTCTTGAATGGAATGGCTTAAAATGGGCGCGTAAGTTTATTAGCGATAAACGTCAGAGCTTACCACCGAAACTTGCAAGCGATATATTAACCGCCGGCCAACAAGTCTGGATCCGTCACAATGGTAAGCATTGGCAATTATCACAAATTCCTCAGGTATCGAGTGCAACCGTCTCACTTGAACCTCATGACGGAGCAATTAAAACGCTTGTAGGCGGATTTAGCTTTAGCCAGAGTCAATTCAATCGAGTGACTCAAGCTAAGCGTCAATTAGGCTCTAATATTAAGCCTTTTATTTATGCCGCAGCTTTAGAAAAAGATTACACCTTGGCTACGCTTATCAATAACGCACCAATTAACAAACCCGATACCCGCCAAGGTACTGCATGGCGACCAAAGAACTCACCTGATATCTACGGCGGGCCAACACGCTTACGTGTGGGTTTAGCTCAGTCGATTAACGTTATGTCAGTTAGAGCAATGCGACATACCGGTTTAGACGACACCATAAAAGAGCTAATAAAGTTCGGATTCGACCCAAGTGATTTACCACGCAATGAATCGTTAGCTTTAGGTTCTGCATCGGTAACACCATTACAAGTTGCTACTGCATTTAATACTTTCGCTAATGGTGGCTACTTAGTTGAGCCTTACTTTATCGATCATGTCACCGATGCATACGACAACATGGTTGAACAAACCATTCCAACTATTGCATGCAGTAAACCAGAACCATCTATAACAGGGCCAACAGAGCTTACTGATATTGATGACCCATTTACTGTGATGGCAACAGAGGTAGATCAAGAGAATGTCAGCTCAATCACCGCAGAGCAAAATGTATGTACTAATCCACAAGCTCATTTTGCCAAAAGAGTTATCTCTGAACAGACAGCATTTTTGATTACTGAAGCTTTAAAAAGCGTGATTTGGGGTGGCGGTGACTGGAGCCATGGAACGGGGTGGAATGGTACGGCTTGGCGAGCATCAAAATTAATTAAACGTCATGATATTGCGGGTAAAACAGGAACAACTAACGAATCTCGTGATACTTGGTTCAGTGGTTTTAATCCTACACTAACCGCAACCTTCTGGGTTGGTTTTGATGATCATGGTCGTCAATTAGGCCGTTCAAGCTGGATGGCTAATGGCGATCCAGATCAAATATCCGGTGCTGAAGCAGGAGCAAAAACTGCCGGTCCTGGTTGGAATGACTATATGAATAAAGCCCTATCTGGCACCCCAGAAGCGCCCGTCATTCCACCTAGAGGGATTGTATCTGCGCGTATTGATTTAGCCACGGGTAAATTGACTCGAAAAACAGACTATACGACAGAGTTTGAGTACTTTGTTGAAGGCACTGAACCTAAAGAATATGTCACTGAAACTCAGCAAAGTGGAGATATCTTTATCGACAATGTTGCTGAAGATTTATTCCAATAATATCGATTTACATTAGCTAATAAAAAAGCCATTCAACTGAATGGCTTTTTTATAACAGATGATATGACATTACAATGTAGCTAACCTGCTACTGATGTGTTCGGTATCAATAGTTGATGTAGCTCAGTTAAATTTCGTACCTGATAACTGGGAACAATATTATCGCTTATAGGTTGGTCATGATGATTTAACCAACATGTGTCGATACCCGCATTGATCCCCCCTAAAATATCTGAGTGTAGGTTATCACCGACCATCAGCACTTGGTGCTTCTGCGGCTCTCCCATTAAGCTGAACGCATGCTGAAAAATAGCTACATCAGGTTTTGCTTTACCCAGTTGTTCAGAAATCACCACTGGATTAAATGCATCTTGGAAACCGGTACGACTTAAACGGATATTTTGTAATTCGGTAAAACCATTAGTAATAATGCCTAAATTGACCTTACCCGACAATGAATCAACTAATTCACGAGCTCCCGGTAAAGGGAGACAAATATCAGCCATAGCACTTAAAAACTGACTATTTAAATGCTGTGGTGTTACGGATAATTTAGCAGCCCAATGAGTAAATCGAGTGTGTTGCAAATGTGCAGCGCTGATTAAACCGTTCTGATACTCGACCCATAACGGTTTATTAACCTGCTGATAAACATAAAAATCTTCTGCACTAAAATCAATATCAAAGCGCGAAAACATTAATTTTAATCCAGCAAATGCATCGAAATGAAATAGTGTTTCATCTGCATCAAATAAAATCCATTTATACTTATTGAGCATATTTGACATCAATTAAATCCTTATTTTAAAAACGCTAACTTAACTAAGTTTGAATAATAAAAGTTATCGAGCAGAGCTTTGGTCTACTATTGGTATTGGCTAGCAATGGGCAATATAACGAGATGATTTTTACGATACTGGCTAAGCGCTAAATAAAGACATTAACCTAGTTTCTTGCTGCAGTAGACTTTGATAAATGGTTAACTGATTGATGGCACGATCAAGATTATGGTTTTCATATTTAATCCCAAAATAAATGTCACCATTTAAATAATCAGTTAAAAAACGAACACCAAGCATTAATGGCATCACTTTGGTTCCTAGCCACAAACTACGCTTTTCAAGCGGAGTAATAATACCAACAAGAGAAGCAATATAAGAGTTGGCAGCGGCAATAATTATTTCAGGACGCGCGTAAACATTGGCTAAATTAGTCGAATCTTCCGCCTCAGGTGAGCAAAATGCACGAACCATATCGCCAAAGTCATACATTAAATATCCTGTCATACAGGTATCTAAATCAATAATAGCTAAACTAGACATGTCTCGGCTATCAAACAACATATTATTGATTTTAGTATCATTATGGCAAACCCTGATCGGTAAATCGGTTTCATATTGCAACAATGTTGTCACTAAATCAGTTTGAGCCAAACAAAAATCGACCCATTTTTTACACTGAGCTAATCGCTCATGACTATCGTTAACCTCAGCACTATGCAATTGAGCCATACGTTGAGGTAAATTTAAAAAATTGGGGATCACATCGATAATATCAGTGGGGGTTAAGTTACTCAGTGCCGCAGCAAAATGCCCAAACGCCTCGGCCGCTAGCTTAGCTTGCTCGGGCGTATCAACTACTTCAATTGTATCGCTATGGGGCAAATAATCTATTGCCCGCCAAAATCCTTGCTCAGCTAAATCTACGTAAAGCGCGCCAGAAACGGTAGCGATTGGACTCACCACTTGCAAGGGATATTGTTGCTGTTGCCGCTTAGCCAATAAATGCTGACTAATGTTAGCGGCATTTTGAATCATAACCCTAGGATCAGTAAATATTTGAGTATTAATCCGCTGCAACACCATCGTTTTAGCTTGATCTCGCACCAAAAAAGTCTGATTTATATGGCCATTACCCAGTGGATGAATGGAGCTGTGCTCGGTACTAAAACCAAACTGAGGTAACACATTGCTACGGATAAAATTAACCAATCAACACTCCAACACTAATATCACCAAAACCTAAGGTAACCAATACATCACTTTGGTCCGGTTTCTCTCTGTAATCGTTACTGACTCAGTATCATTTCAAATTGAGGGTTTTGCATCAAGGTTGCTTGACTGCCCTTTAGGTTAAATTCATAGCCACACAACTTAAAGCTGCCTCTGAGCGCGACATCATTGACAATGGCATCTTTGTCTAATGGTGTAAATCTAGCCTCACTGGCACCATCATTAAGTAAATCAACGGTGATAGGTCGATAGCGACTACCGTCATTAAACTCAAGATTAGCGCAGGTTTTATCACCCGTTGCTGTCGCTAAACGCCACATATTTTGCGCAGCGCCGCTATCTCCTAACCAGCGCACAATCAAGATTTCACCCTCTAACGCCAGCCAAAATCCGTCTGGTAGTTTTACCATCTCTCGAGTGCCAGCTTGTTGTTGATGACTTATGCCATCAAGGTGTGCGGCTTGTTCGGTTTCGTCGCTAGAAAAAAACATTGACCAATGCAAAGACCAAATACACGACTAAACAGATAGCCAAGATAAGCGCAGTAATTTTACCAATTAAAATAAGCTTTTGCTGGTGTAATTTGGCCACATTAAGCCAAGATTTTGCTAGCTCGGTAATCGACCCAGATTGTAATGCATCTTGATCGACATAAAGCGGTTGATTATTACGCACTGACGCTGTGGAAAATGAGCTAGTGTATTGGTCATCTATTGCAGCATCAGCATCGAGGGCCGTGTTATCTTGCTCAATATCAGCCTGTGGTAAAACATCATCAATAGTCTGATTGCTCTGGGTTTCGCCAGAATATGGCTCAGATGATGTACTAAAGTTCACGTCATTATCAGTTAACTCTACGGCTGAAAATGTACTCTCTGGCGTTGCCTGAACAGGCATAGCCTGCCCTTTCATAACTGGCTCTTGTCTGTGATAAACCGAACCTATATTGGATACTGGCGCCATATTTGGTCCATTATATCCTTGTACATAATTAATGATATTTCTAGGCGGTAAAAATGCCAAATAGCCACCACAGGCTAAGCCGAAATAAAAATACGCCAGCTGACGCGCCCAAAGGCGCCATAAAGTAAGTCAATATGCCAAAAGCCAATACAGGTATGACACAAATCATCGCTAACTTAGCCGATTTATTGGCATCATTTAAGCGACGAAGTGCAGCCAAACCAACAATAGGCATAACCGCCAGCGTCACAATCACATTAATTACACTCGTCGGAAATACGATAGCCGCAACGATTAACAACAAAAATGCAGCGAATATAATTGCCATTAACCTTAAGCCTGTGTCACGACCATCTCGGCACAGTAGGGTTTTTACAGACATCAATCATTCCTATTCATTTACGAAAAAATCAAAAAAAAACAGCTAGGTACATAACAGAATTTATCGGTAATTATACACAGTGATGGCAAGGTGATTAGATTGTTTTCACCATCAAAACTGACAACCACTATCAATAGCGCAAAGCCTACAGAATTTATCTTATAAAGCCAGACCCAACCTAGGTTTTACATAACTTTTTTATTCATTAACCTGTCTGTTGCTTGTCGCCCATTTATCGCAACAAGGCACAGTAGCAATCGCTATGATTGCGCTAGCATAACCTTACAGTTAACGAGTATAATATTAAGCTTTCTTAATGAATAATCGGATGAGAAACCCTATTTATGAGCACTCGTGGAAATCTTTTTATTGTGTCAGCCCCCAGTGGCGCAGGTAAATCATCACTTATATCAGCACTATTAAAAGATACACCATCTGATAAACAGGTTTCAGTGTCACACACGACCCGTAAACCTCGCCCTGGCGAAGTCGATGGCCAACATTATCATTTTGTCACTGTTGAGCAATTTAAAGCATTAATTGACCAAAACGCCTTTATTGAATGGGCTGAAGTCTTTGGCAATTTTTATGGCACCTCCAAAACCGTCATTGAACACACTTTGGCTAATGGTATCGACGTCTTTCTAGATATCGACTGGCAAGGTGGTGAACAAGTTAAAAAACTAATGCCATATGCGATTGGGGTATTTATTTTACCGCCATCGAAAACTGAACTAGAGCGTCGTTTAACTGGTCGAGGCCAAGACAGCCAACAAGTGATTGATTCACGCATGGCACAAGCGGTTTCTGAAATGTCACATTACGCACAATATGAATTTGTGATTGTAAATAATGATTTTGATGACGCCCTAACTGATTTAAACGCCATTATTCGCAGCCAAAGACTAACCTGTGCTAGTCAGCAGCATACCCACAATGATATGCTTATTGATCTCTTGGCAGACTAATTGTCATAGTGTACAATTTTGCGTCATTTTTCCCCATAGATAACACTGGAGTTTCAACACATGGCTCGCGTAACTGTAGAAGACGCCGTAAATAAAATCGGCAACCGTTTTGATATGATCCTGGTTGCAGCGCGTCGTGCACGCCAAATCGCCGTCCAAGGTAAAGAACCTATGGTTGATGAGATGAATGATAAACCAACGGTTGTCGCATTACGTGAAATCGAATTAGGTTTAGTCACCTCTAACACTTTAGATGCTGATGAGCGCCAAACTGTTCGTGAACGTGAAGCAGCTGAAATTGCCGCTGTAGCAGCCATAGCAGAAGGCCGCGTTTTATAAGGAGTAGCGCCACTTGTATCTGTTTGAAGGTCTAAAAGAGTCAGCATCCAGCTATCTAGAGCCGGATCAAGTAGAATTACTCAAGCAGGCCTATTTGGTTGCGCGTGATGCCCACGAAGGGCAAATGCGCACAAGTGGCGAGCCTTATATCACCCATCCCGTTGCGGTTAGCCGCATCTTGGCAGACATGCGCCTCGATCATGAGTCGCTTATGGCTGCCTTGCTTCATGACACCATTGAAGATACACCGGTAACCAAAGAAGAACTCACTGAGTTATTTGGTGCTGATGTTGCCGAACTGGTTGAAGGTGTTTCCAAGCTTGATAAAATCAAGTTTCGTGACAGAAAAGAAGCCCAAGCAGAAAACTTCCGTAAAATGATGATGGCAATGACTCAAGATATTCGAGTTATCCTCATCAAATTGGCCGACCGCACCCACAATATGCGCACATTAGGCGCTCTTCGCCCTGATAAGCGTCGTCGTATTGCTCGCGAAACGTTAGAAATATATGCTCCAATTGCTAATCGATTAGGTATTCATAATATTAAAATCGAACTTGAAGATCTCGGTTTTCAAGCCTATTATCCTATGCGACACAGAGTGATCCGCGATGTCGTAAAAGCAGCTCGTGGTAATCGTAAAGAACTGATTAACAGTATTGAAGTGGCTATTGAAACACGCCTTGAAGAAGCTGGAATTCCCACTAAAGTCAAAGGCCGTGAGAAAAACCTCTATTCAATCTATCGAAAGATGCGCAGTAAAGAACTTCAATTTCAAGAGGTTATGGATATATATGCGTTCCGCGTTATCGTCGACTCTATTGATACCTGCTATCGCGTATTAGGTGCTATGCACGGATTATACAAGCCGCGCCCTGGACGTTTTAAAGATTATATCGCCATTCCAAAAGCCAACGGTTACCAATCACTGCATACCTCGTTATTTGGCCCCCATGCGGTGCCTGTTGAAGTGCAAATTCGTACCGAAGAAATGGATCAAATGGCCGACAAAGGTGTCGCTGCACATTGGATGTACAAAAACAATACCGATGCGGCTCAACAAAGCACTTCTCAAGTTCGCGCTCATAAATGGATGCAAAGTTTGCTGGAATTACAGCAAAGTGCTAGCAGCTCATTTGAATTTGTTGAAAACGTTAAAACGGAATTATTCCCTGAAGAAATCTACGTATTTACTCCAGAAGGTCGTATCTTAGAATTACCAGTCAATGCCACGGCGGTCGATTTTGCCTACGAAGTGCATACTGATGTGGGCAATACCTGTGTTGGCGCACGTGTTAATCGTCAAGCATACCCGCTGAGCCAACCATTAATTTCAGGGCAAACCGTTGAAATTATTACCGCCAAAGGTGCCCGCCCTAATGCTGCATGGCTAAATTTTGTGGTAACGGGTAAAGCCCGAGGTAAAATCCGTCAGGTATTAAAGAGTCTTAAAGGCGATAATGCTATCGCATTAGGCAAACGTTTATTAAACCATGCCTTGGGTGATACCAAGCTGGAAACTATTCCCGCTGAATTACTTGAGAAAGTGATCAAAGAAACCAAACACACATCATTAGACTCGCTGCTAGCAGATATTGGCTTAGGCAATGCCATGAGTATTGTGATTGCCCAGCGCTTGGTTGGTGAGCAGTTTGATTCTCAAGACAGCAATAAAGAACGACCACAAATGCCAATTCGCGGTGCCGAAGGTATGTTGGTCACTTACGCCAATTGCTGCCGCCCAATCCCTGGCGATGCGGTCATTGCTCATGTGAGCCCAGGCAAAGGTCTGGTAGTGCACATGGAAAGCTGCGCCAATATTCGCGGCTATCAAGGCGAGCCAGATAAGTACATTTCAGTACATTGGGACAACGTAGAAGGGGTTGAATACCAAGCTAACTTACGCGTTGAAATTGTAAACCACCAAGGTGCGTTGGCAAAAATCACTTCGATCATTGCTTCTGCTGGTTCTAACATTCACAACCTCAGCACAGAAGAACGTGATGGCCGTGTATATCTGATTAATTTACGTATTTCAGTCAAAGATCGCGTTCATCTTGCAAACGTTATGCGCAGGATCCGTGTTTTACCTGAAGTCTTACGCACTTCGCGTAACCGCTAATGATTTCATGAGTGGTTTAGTTAACATCTCATGAATATTCATATTTTAAGTTATTACTCAGTTATAGTTGCGGAAAATACTCTTTGTTCTTCCTCAATATAATCAGTTAACGACACCATCTCCATCACCCGTTGCTGGGTTTGATTGGCCGCCTTGCGCCACTTTTTATGCTTATCAGAGCGATCAACACGATGACTAAAATGCACCACTAAATAATGGCCTTCGTCTAAACCTAAACAATACATGTCGGTGCGACTGCGTGAATGAGGTTTAACCAGTTGATGAAACACCCACTCAGTACCATTTATTTGTACCGTAGTAGCATCTGGAATTTTTGGGTAACCACCGTTGTTTATAGCAGCTTCTAATTGAATAGCCATTACCTCATCTGAAAGAGTGGTATGTTTACTCATTTCTTGCCTTATCCTAGTGTTGCTACCTCGAGATTTCTCACCTGGCTCAGGGTGATTATAATATTCATCATATTCTTGATTGAGCCATGCACCAAGCGCTTGATTATCAAGCGCATTAACGCCATCAGGGGTCTTCTTTATTCTAAACACGGTGCTGAGCATGCCGTATTCACTGCTGGGAAAAATACCAATAATGGGTAAATACATCCAAACCCGAGTATAGATATGCACATAAGTTTCATGGGTGTGAGTTTTTTGCTTCGTATTAAACCAATGCCTATTTCTATAAGGATAATTAACCTCTTTGGGTAACTGTCGAGCAACTATATTACTGATAGGAATAGTTATTTTTAACAGTTTGTCTTCTAAAATAAACCGCTCAGTGACGAGCTGAGTAAAATCAGCACCACCAACAAAGCCTTGCCACAAGCTCTTCAATAAACCCATTACGCCGTTTCTTGCCTAGATGAAGTTTGCAGAGCTGACGAAGTATCATTGGATAGTCGCGATTGTGGCTCATCTGCAACATAATCAGTTAATGACACCATCTCCATCACCCGTTGTTGGGTTTGATTGGCCGCCTTGCGCCATTTTTTGTGCTTATCAGATCGGTCAACACGATGACTAAAACGCACCACTAAATAATGACCTTCATCTAAACCTAAACAATACATATCTGTCCGACTGCGTGAGTTCGGTTTCACTAGTTGATAAAATACCCATTGAATATTATTAAAGCTGACTGTAGTGGGAGCAGGAATTTCAGGGTAACCACTACCATTTATATAAGCTTGCAACTGTGAAGCCATATGAGAGGTAGTTAGATCACCGTGTCTTTGTTGCATTTCAGCAATTAAAGCAGTATTCCTTCCTTTAGATTTATCTCCTGGTTCAGGGTGATTATAATATTCATCATATTCTTGATTAAGCCATTGACCTAATGCCAGATTATCAAGCGCATTCACTCCCTCAGGAGTTTTCTTAATCCGAAATACACAACCTAACATGCCATATTCACTGCTAGGAAAAATACCGATAATCGGTAAATACATCCAAACTCGAGTATAGATATGCACATAAGTTTCATGAGTATGAGTTTCTTGATTAGTGTGAAACCAATGGTTATTTTTATAAGGGTAATTGACTTCTTTAGTCGGCTTTCGAGCAACGACATTACTAATAGGAATAGCGACTTTGAGTAGTTTGTCTTCTAAAACAAACCGCTCAGTGACGATCTGAGTAAAATCAGCACCACCAACAAAGCCTTGCCACAAGCTCTTCAACAAACCCATTATGCCGTATCTTGCCTAGATGAAGTTTGCAGAGCTGACGAAGTATCATTGGATAGTCGCGATTGTGGCTCATCTGCAACATAATCAGTTAATGACACCATCTCCATCACTCGTTGTTGAGTTTTATCAGCAGCCTTGCGCCACTTTTTATGCTTATCAGAGCGATCAACACGATGACTAAAACGCACCACTAAATAATGGCCCTCATCTAAACCTAAACAATACATGTCGGTGCGACTGCGTGAATGAGGTTTAACCAGTTGATGAAACACCCACTCAGTACCATTTATTTGTACCGTAGTAGCATCTGGAATTTTTGGGTAACCACCGTTGTTTATTGCAGCTTCTAATTGAATAGCCATTACCTCATCTGAAAGAGTGGTATGTTTACTCATTTCTTGCCTTATTCTAGTGTTGCTACCTTTAGCTTTCTCACCAGGCTCAGGGTGATTATAATATTCATCATATTCTTGATTTAGCCATTTACCAAGCGCCTGGTTATCGAGCGCATTAACACCATCAGGGGTTTTTTTTATTCTAAATACACTGCTGAGCATGCCGTATTCACTGCTGGGCAGAATACCTATGATGGGTAAATACATCCATAACTCAGTATAAATATGTATATAGGTCTCATGGGTGTGTGTTCTTTGGTTTGCAGCAAGCCAAAAAAGATTTTTATATGGATAATTAATCTCTTTCGGTGGTTCTATCGTGGCAATATTACTGACTGGCATAGTTATTTTTAACAGTTTATCTTCTAAAATAAATCGCTCAGTGACTAGCTGAGTAAAATCAGCTCCGCCAACAAAGCCTTGCCACAATGTTTTTAGTAATTTCTTCATAATGTTTTTTTTATTTTCTGTGCTTCTTGCATTAATAGCTCAGCTTTCTGAATATATTTTTTAACTTCTTTAGCGCGAAATTTTGCACCTAACGTCAATAATTGCTCGTGGTAGGTTTTCACCCCCAAGAAAGGTAATGTATGCGGACTTGCCCCCACAGAGCTAAACATTATCGAGGGGAAAAACTTTACTGAACGGGCAAAACTACTGGCTGATAGATCATTTTTGCCGAATATATTAGGTACTGTATCAAATGGGTTATTTCTTGGTTCATGGGTTTTTAACCCCACCAGTTTAGCGGCTTGTTGTAACTCTGCCACATTAGCACCGCTGCCGTGAATAGCTAGCTCTTGACCCGTTAATTGCCCTTGATAATTGACTCGATAATATTGCAACGCAGATAAAAATATAATCGCCCCTTGGCTGTGGGCGACCCACTTGACTTTTTTACCCAATTGTTGATTTTGTTTCAATACAGCCGCCAAGTGCTTAGCATTGTGCGAAGTATTACTTTGACCTTTGTCAAAGGCGCATTCATATACATCACGTACCGCTTTATCACTGGGATTATGAAATAGAGTATACGCTTTTATACTATCACTTTGATAAGCGCTGTCTAAATGGGTGCCCATTAACCACTGCGCTTTAGTAAATTCATTTAACATACCATTAACCGCTGCATGTCCTGTGTTCACTTGTATGCTAGGCTTTGCATCACCCCATTCATCGATAAGTTCTTGAATTTCATCTCTTGACTTTGCCCCATCGTATTTCGCTCCGGAGCCAATCCTTTCTACTCGATACAACATGGTACGTTCATCAGTATGACGATCTTTCCTACCATGTAACTGCTGATCAAATAATATATCGGTTATATGCACTTGGCTATTAGCGGCAATTTTATAATCAATAAAGTAATGATAATTACGAAATGGAATATCAGATCGGCGCATATGCCTAAAGGGATTACGGCTTTGTTTAACTGACGAGGCTGCTGTTGGGTGCAGGCTGATAAATTGAATTTCTTTAATCACCTGCTGTTGGTCATAATCATTAAGGCTTTGCAGCATAACAAATGCTTGATAGGAAAATTCAACTTTTTGGTAATTAAAGTCAACCGGTAATCGAAGTCCATGCTCTAATGCTGTTTGATGGTCTAAACCCATTAAACTATGAGGTGAACTCGGTTGTAGTGCATTTTTATTTGCGCCGCTGTTTTTCCATGTCATGCTAATCATCCCTGATATATAAATTACGTATCATAAAATGGATTGTCGATTTTATATATAGCTACAAATAACTGGTTTTATTATGGTAAGTAATACTTGATGATAATGAGTTAATAATAAGCTCATATATACCCATTTAGGTAAGACGTTATTCATAGCATTGAAACTGTTTAAGGAGGCTTGCTCAAATAGCGCTAAGCCGATACATTGACTATTAATTTTTACCAACCAACACAATTAAATAAAGAGAATTCAACATGGCTGAAAAAATTATCATCGCAACCGACAAAGCCCCCCAAGCTATTGGTACTTATTCACAAGCAGTTAAAGTCGGCAGTACCGTTTATCTTTCAGGTCAGATTCCGTTAGACCCAAAAACAATGACCATGGTGAGCGATGATTTTGCAGAACAAGTTGTACAAGTGTTCGAAAATTTAACCGCGGTATGTGAAGCTGCTGGCGGAAAAATGAGTGACATCGTTAAGCTAAATATCTTCTTAACCGATTTATCTCATTTTGCCATGGTAAACGAAATTATGAGTCGTTACTTCCAACAACCTTATCCAGCTCGTGCCGCGATTGGCGTCAAAGAGTTACCAAAAGGGTCATTGGTTGAAATGGACGGAATCATGGAAATTTAGCGACAACCGTACAATTTTTTTAAAGGCACCTAGGGTGCCTTTTTTATTATCTGTGGGTTTTACACTGTAGAGTATTTACTCAACACCTATTGTTTCTTCAGTAAATTCTGCTAACGTGTTTGTTGTGTTACCTTGCACACATACTGTGCAATTGTTTGCGCCAGCGCACAAAAATGGCCATACTAAATTTATAGAGACCCACAATAACAATAAAGAACATGGAAGCGTCGATGGAAAATTTAATTAAAACTCCTGTTGAGATGTTGTCTCATTGGGTAGATACGCAAGGCGACAAAGTTTACCTTCGCCAGCCGATTGACGGTAAATATGTAGATTTCACCTGGCGTGAAGTTCAACAAAAAGTGCAACAACTTGCAGGTTCACTGCGCCATTTAGGTCTAGAGCGCGGTGATAAAGTTGCTGTACTGTCTAAGAACTGTACCGAGTGGTTTATTGTCGATTTAGCATTAATGTACGGTGGTTATATTAGTGTGCCTGTTTATCCAACTGCTAATGCCGAAACGATTCGTTATATACTTGAGCACAGTGGTGCAAAAGCCATCTTTACTGGCAAGCTTGATCATTGGGCAGAACAAGAAGCTGCCGTGGGCGGTGAAATTCTCCGTTTAGCCATGCCATATGACACCATGCCTGCCCAATATCATTGGGAACAGCTATTGAAGCTGGGGCAACCTCTGGTTGACGAGCAGTTACCCACTGCTGATCAAGTCATGACGCTCATTTATACCTCAGGCTCAACCGGTAAACCTAAAGGCGCGATCCAAACCTTTACCAGTTATGGCTGGGCGTGTGAAGCCGTGATCCGTGATTTACAAGCAAACACGACTGACAGACTATTATCTTATTTACCGTTAGCACACATTACCGAACGCGTAGCTATTGAAGGTTCATCATTCTATTCTGGGGCAACGGTTTCTTTTGTTGAAGGTCTCGACTCATTTGTTGATGACATTCAGCGTTGTCGTCCAACGATATTTTTCTCCGTACCGCGTTTATGGACGGTATTCCAACTCAATATCATCAACAAAATTGGTGAGAAAAAACTTAAAACCTTACTTAAACTGCCCATTATTAGCAGTATTGTTAAGCGTAAGATTAAAAAAGGTTTAGGGCTGGATCAATCACGCTTAAACGGCTCAGGCTCGGCGCCAATACCACCATCATTGCTTCAATGGTACAACGATATCGGCATTGATATTTGTGAAGCATGGGGGATGACTGAAAACTGTGCTTACTCGATAATCAACCATCCATTTAATGCCAAGAAGATTGGCACTGTCGGCCGTCCAGTTGAAGGATGCTTGGTGCGTCAAACTGAACAAGGTGAGTTGTTAGTTAAAAGTCCTGGCTTGATGAGCGGCTATTACTTACAAGACGAAGCCACCGCAGCCGCATTTACCGAAGATGGTTTTTTCCATACTGGCGATTTATGCGAAATTGATGCAGACGGTTATATCGATATTACTGGTCGAGTTAAAGACAACTTTAAAACCTCAAAAGGTAAATATGTCGCACCTGTCCCTATTGAACGTAAATTGGCTCAAGATTCACATATAGAGTTAATTTGTGTTATTGGTTCTGGCTTACCACACCCAGTCGCGTTAGTGCAGCTTTCAGAAGGCTCTAAATTGCAGCCTCGTGAGGAAGTAAGAACATCATTGAAAGAGACGCTCGACAGCATTAACCCGCATCTTGAGTCACATGAGCACGTTGATGCCATTATAATCGTCAATGATGACTGGACCATTGAGAACGATGTGTTAACTCCAACGTTAAAAATTAAACGTCACGTACTGGAAAAAACATTCAGCGCCAAAGTAGACGGTGTGCGCGGTGCAAAAGTACGTTGGGAAGACGAATTGTAGTCATCCTCTATCGATTATTTCGCCTCAAAAAATACACGCAATATGCGTGTATTTTTTTGACATATTCTGTCAATATACGCGCCATCAACTATGCAGAGTTTACATAGCGTTGCATACCCATTAATTAGGCAGAGACTCATGTTCATTGCGTTATATATTATCGGCGGTTTTATCATTTTAACCTTTGGCGCAGAAGCTCTTGTGCGCGGAGCCAGTGCCGTAGCGCTGCGTTTAGGTATTGCTCCGCTCATTATAGGCTTAACCATTGTGGCATTTGGCACTAGCGCCCCTGAATTAGCGGTGAGTGTAAAATCGGCATTAGCAGGTAATCCTGGGATTGCCTTAGGTAATGTTGTCGGTTCCAACATTGTTAATGTCGGTTTAATTTTAGCCATCACCGCCCTTATTCGCCCTATTACCGTGCAATCTCAAATGGTTAAGCGCGATATTCCTATTATGATTTGCGCGTCAGTACTAATGTGGTTTTTGCTGCTTGATGGTGAAGTCAGCTTTATCGACGGAGCCATCTTATTTGGTGCACTTGTTAGTTATTTAGTCTTTAGTTATGTCAGCGCCAAAAATAATCCAGAAGACGTTGATGTTAATACCAATCCACAACACCCAGGATTATCAGTCGCATTAATTATTGCTGGAATCGCAATGTTAGTCGGTGGTGGCATATTATTTGTAGATGGTGCTGTTGATTTAGCCAAGCAGTTTGGCATTAGTGAAGTCATCATTGGCTTAACTATTGTGGCTATTGGCACCAGTATGCCAGAACTCGTTACCTCGGTGATGGCGGCTCTTAAAGGTCAAAGTGACATTGCCATCGGTAACGTTGTTGGCTCTAATATTTTCAACGTACTCGGTATTTTAGGCGCAACAGCATTAATTCACCCAGTATCCGCTGCCGGATTTAACGAAGTTGATTTTATCGCCATGCTGATTTTTGCGTTTATGGTATTGCCGTTTGCTTGGAGCGGTTTACGTATTGGTCGTCGTGAAGGTGGAGTGCTATTAGCTGGTTACCTTGGCTACACCAGTTATTTAGTGATGCAAGTGGTTTAAGTTATCGACAATATTACTCATACTAAAGGCCGAATATTCATTCGGTCTTTTCATAACACTTTGTAAGCCTATACTCATATTTAATACGAGATCCTGACAATACATGACATTTGTCATCTTCAATTGATGACCTTTGTGTCTAAGAATAACCCCCGCCTATCGCCATACTACACCTATCCCAACAACATCTTGATTGGGGGAAACGTAAATGGAGATAACCATGAAAACCTTACTACTGATCACCAGCTTAACCTTAGTCAGCCAAGCTAGCTTTGCTAACATTAGCGATATTGATGCTGCTGCCAACACCATGAACATCAATGAACTCAGCCAATACAGTGAACAGGCTATTGATTATGAAAAAGCCTATGCTGATTATCGTCTAGCCATTACTGCCAACATAATGGGTCAACGTCAACTCGCTACAGATTCATTAAATGATGCTCAGCAAACACTAGAATCTCTTTTAGACCAAGACCCATCTGCAGACCCACAAGCGCTACTTGCTGCGGTATATGGAATGCAAATCTCGTTTGATAATAGCAAAGGTGCTGTATTAGGAATGAAAACGGCACAATTACTTCAACAAGCAAACGATCTGGAACCTAACAATCCGCGCGTCAGTTTAGTGCGAGCAATTAATGCATTTTATACCCCTAGCGTATTTGGTGGCGGACTCGACAAGTCGCAAACATTAGCAACCCAAGCAATTAGTCAATTTGAGCAGCCTTGTAATGAAATCTGTTGGGGACATGCAGAAGCCTATACTTGGCGCGGACTCGCTAAACAAGAACAAGGCGACTTAAACGGTGCTTTACAAGATTGGCAAACCGCCATTGAAGTTGACCCTCAGTATGGTTGGGCAAGATATCTGTTAAACCAACAAACAGTAAAGCAGTAATCGACCAGTTTATTATTACTCGCATAGGTTTGAGTTAGCGCGCAGTTACTCTATGATTAACTGCGCTAGGAGGCACTATGACACTCGGTTTAACAATACCCAACGAAAAGAGTTATGAGCAAAAAACCGCTTGGGTTTACCTCATAAACTTAGGTTTTTACTTTATTCCATTGTATTTCATGCACGGTCAATGGTTAAACATTACGATCGCAATCTTATTATTAGTGCCATTTATTATCGGTTATTTCTGGGCTTATAACAGTAGCAAAGAGCGAGCCCTCAAACCTATTGGGTTAATGTTTGTCACAGCAATAGCCTCATCATTTGTTAGCAGTGGCGCCATATCACTGTTCAGTTTTTGCTGTTTCTTTATTGGTTTTTTCTACTCACTTCGTACTGCCATATTGAGTTTTATCGGACTGAGTATTTTGCTTTTAGTAATCGATATTAGCATGGATTACACAGGCTATTTTTTTACTTTTTATGGTATGGGAATTTGCTTAGGGGTGGGAGTGTTTGGGATAATTGAACAAAACCGCCAACGCATCAAACGCCAGCAACAACAATCAAAAGATGAAGTCGCAAATTTAGCCACCGCATTAGAACGCGAACGTATTGGCCGCGATTTACATGATGTGATGGGGCACCACTTAGCCGCTATCGCCTTAAAAGCTGAACTGGCAGACAAACTCATTGCCTCAGGTAAAATCGATTTAGCGCAGCAGCAAATTCATCAAGTGAGCGTGATAACTCGAGACTGTTTAAGCCAAATTCGCCACACGGTATCGGGCTATAAACATCAAGGCTTGACGCATACCTTAAACACCTTAGCCAACACGTTAAGAGATAACGCTATTGCTGTCAGCATAGAAGGCACATTCCCTAAACTCAGTGAACTCATGGAATCGCAAATCAGCTTGCTGTTAACTGAGTTGATTAATAACACCATAAAACACAGCCACGCAACACATTGCACCCTGCGTATTGAACAAAGCCCAAATTGCCTCAAACTCAACTTTATCGAGAATGTACCGGTTAAAACCATCACTAAAGGTAACGGATTAACCGGTATTCAAGAGCGAGTAACCTTGCTACATGGCACCATCGACTATCAATTAATTCCCCATTATAAAGTGAGTATCCAATTGCCACTAAGTGAGTCCGTTAGATGAAAATTCTATTAGCCGAAGATCAAGCCATGGTAAGAGGCGCCCTCGCCGCGTTACTCACATTAGGATGTGATAGCTTAAATGCAATAGAGATTGTCGAAGTCGAAGATGGCGATAAAGCGATGCAACAACTTAAAACCGATTCGTTTGACCTGCTACTTACCGATATTGAAATGCCTGGGAAATCAGGTTTAGAACTGAGCCTATGGTTGCAACAGCAACGCAGTCAGACCAAAGTGATTATTCTGACCACCTTTGGCCGAGCGGGTTATATCAAACGAGCATTAGAATACGGTGTCGGGGGCTTTTTATTAAAAGATGCACCTTCTGATGACTTAATTAACGCGATAAAACAAGTCATGGCGGGTAAACGAGTCATCGATCCAGAATTGGCCTTCACCGCTATTGGTGAAATAGATCCTCTCAACGACAAAGAAAGGCGCGCATTGCGCCTGGCAAGCGAAGGCTTATCAACCAGCGATATTGCCAGTCAGTTGTTTATTGCAGAAGGTACAGTACGAAACTATTTGTCAGAAGCCATTAATAAACTCAATGCCAGTAACCGAATTGATGCCGCCAGAATTGCCAAGCAAAAGGGTTGGTTGTAATTAGTGGCTTAATATTGCCTTGTATGCAAAGTCTGCTAAGATACCTTAAACATCTGTATATAATTACAGTGATTTGAGATTGATAGCTTGAAATCACTATAATTTTTACATCTTTGGTAATCAATTTAGGTGAGCACAATTTGCTACGACTGGATCTTGTTCCGATCACCGACCTTAAAGGCGTTGCTAAAAAGGTTGCGGAAAAACTGGCTAAGTTAGGTATTAAAACAGTACAAGATGTGCTGTTTCATTTACCGCTGCGTTATGAAGACCGTACGCAAATCCATGCTATTGCCGCATTACCTCCTGGCAGTTATGGCACCATAGAAGCAGAAATTCAGTCAACTCAAATCATGCAAGGTCGGCGGCGCATGTTAGTGTGTAATGTCCGTGATCACAGCGGAATGATGAGCCTGCGATTTTTTAATTTCTCTATGGCGCAACGTAATGCCATGGAAAATGGCGCCAGCATTCGGGCTTACGGTGAAATACGCCGTGGCAATCATCATAAAGAAATTGTTCACCCCGAATATCAAATTATTCATCCTGGTGAATCTGTCACATTAAGCGACACCCTAACGCCGATTTACCCGACGACTGAAGGGGTAAAACAAGCCAGTTGGATCAAATTAACACAACAAGCCTTGGCGATGTTGGACCAAGGTGGATTACCTGAGTTGCTGCCCAGTGCATTACAGCCAAACAATATTAGCCTGCGTGATGCATTGCATATTTTACATCGCCCCCATAGCTCAGTATCACCTTTTGAATTAGAACAAGGTCAGCATCCTGCCCAACAAAGATTAATCCAAGAAGAACTGCTGGCACATAATCTGAGCATGTTGCAACTACGCCAACGCAGTAACCAAGATGCCGCGGTGCCAATGCCAGCGACAGGCCAGTTACTAACGCCTTTTCTAGCGCAACTGCCTTTTAAACCCACTGGAGCACAACAGCGGGTTGTCGCCGAAATCAGCCAAGATATTCAACATCCAACGCCGATGATGCGTTTAGTTCAAGGCGACGTGGGTTCAGGTAAAACCTTGGTGGCGGCACTGGCGGCATTACAGGCAATTGAAAACGGTTACCAAGTGGCCATGATGGCACCGACTGAATTACTCGCCGAACAACATGCCAGCAACTTTGCAGCATGGTTTGAACCACTTGGGCTAAAAGTCGGCTGGCTGGCGGGTAAATTAAAAGGCAAAGCTAGGGTTCAATCACTTGAAGATATCGCTTCTGGCGCTGCACAAATGGTTATTGGAACTCATGCGATATTTCAACAAGCGGTGCTGTTTAATAAACTGGCGCTGATTATTATTGATGAGCAGCATCGTTTTGGTGTGCATCAACGCCTAGACTTACGAGAAAAAGGTGTCAGCCAAGGCTTCCATCCACACCAACTTATAATGACTGCTACGCCAATTCCGCGTACCTTAGCCATGACTGCTTATGCCGATCTTGATACCTCGACCATTGATGAACTGCCTCCAGGACGAACTCCCGTAACCACAGTAGCCCTTGCCGACAGTCGCCGAGAACAAGTGATTGAACGTGTAAAACAAGCAGCATTAAACGATAATCGCCAAGCTTATTGGGTCTGTACCTTAATTGAAGAGTCTGAAGTACTTGAATGCCAAGCGGCTGAAGACACCGCCACAGAACTCGCCATAGCGTTACCAGAACTGAAAATAGGCTTGATCCATGGAAGAATGAAAAGCGCTGAAAAACAACATATCATGGCGCAATTTAAAGCAGGTGAATTGAACTTACTCGTCGCCACCACCGTCATAGAAGTTGGCGTTGATGTGCCTAATGCCAGTTTAATGATTATCGAAAATCCTGAACGCTTGGGCCTAGCACAGTTACACCAATTAAGAGGTCGAGTCGGCCGTGGGGCTGTAGCTAGCCATTGTGTATTACTTTACAAAGCCCCGTTATCACAAACGGCCACCAAACGTTTAGGCGTACTCAGAGACAGTAACGATGGTTTTGTTATTGCTCAAAAAGACTTAGAAATTAGAGGTCCAGGCGAAGTGCTTGGCACCAAACAAACCGGTTTGGCAGATCTTAAAATTGCTGATCTGATTCGTGATCAACACTTAATTGCACCAACTCAAAAATTAGCATCTCATGTTTACCAGCAAGTGCCACAAAACGTAGATGCTATCATTCATCGCTGGATCGGTGATAGACAACAATATGTCCAAGCGTAATATAGATCATAATATATTGTTCATTATCATCAGTTATCACTAGACAAGTGGGCCGAATATTGCAAAATGGTATATAAATTGTGTTTGTTATCTAGTCAGCTAGCGGAGATCACCTTACTGCAAGCAAAGCGAAAGCTTTAACGCAGTGAAAGCGATTTGAAATCAGTCCTCCGCAACTGTTTAGTTATTGAATGTAATTAGTATCATGCAGAATTTTTCGACTCCATCTAGATCTTTGTATCGATTAGCTATAACGCCAAGGAATTGAAATGCAAGTTAATGAAGAAGATAGAATTACCCCACAAGCCACGGAAAAAACTGGCTCTAACATGCTATTAATCGCCATAGCCGTTATCGCGCTATTAGGCGCCAGCAGTTACTTCTATTTTACGAGTGATGATACCGAAGAATTAGAACCGGTTGTCATGACGCCAGTTGAACTGCCAGAATCAGTACCAGAGGTGCCAATAGAACAAGCGCCGATTGAAGAACCGCAAAGCGTTAGCACTGTTGATGATATGGTTCCCGCTGGAGAATCTGAATCGTCTGCTGCAGTGGCAGAGCCTCTGCCAGTATTAGCTGAATCTGATGATTTTGTTGAAGCAAAAACATTAGCCATTGCCAACGGTATGAAAATTGCGCCGATGATCTTGAAAAAGGACATAGCTCGCCAATTTGTGGTGTTTGTTGATAACCTAGCCCAAGGTGATATCGTGCATAAAGCAAGCCCGTTAAAAGGCCCTGATACCCAATTTACTGTGAGCGAGATAACCAATAAAACCTATCTTAATCCAGATGGATATCATCGATATGATTTGTATGCGAATTTCATCGAAGGCTTGAACGATAAAGATTTAGTCGCTACTTATATTGAATTAAAACCACTCTTTGCTGAAGCGTTTACTGAACTCGGTTACAGTGATATTGATTTTGATAAGCGTATGCAGCAAGCTTTTAGCATGGTTGCTAGCGCCCCGATTATTGAAGACCCTATTGAGCTTTCATCAATCAGTGTGAACTATAAATACGTTGATCCTAACCTTGAAGCGTTGCCCAGTGCACAAAAACTGTTGATCCGTATGGGACCTGACAATACTCGTAAAATTAAAGCTGCAGTCAAAAAGCTGCAACAAAGTTTTCCAAACAAATAAGCTTATATCCACGAGTAACCCTAGCAGATTAAGCTATCAAAAATGAACGCGACATATGTCGCGTTTTTTATTGAGCCATCACCTTAGCTAATCCCCCTCCACTATTAGGCTTTTTAGTTTGCATGACTTCTTATCTACATTAACTTCAGTGTACAATCGCTAAGGTTAACTAATCTTTATTATTTAAATGATTATTAACTGTTAAATAAGGATAGCTTGGCAGTTATAGAGGGAAAGTAATGCAGTTAGTATTTGAGCTTCTATCATGGGGGGCATGGTCACCAAACTTTCAAACCACAGAAAGTTGGCAACAATGGCAACAGCCAAATGGCAACTTGACGCCTAAGCCCGACTCGCCAGCTTTAAAGCACATTCCGGCCATGCAACGTCGTCGTTTTAGTCGTTTAACAAAAATGATGCTAACAGCAGCTCACCAATGCCAGCCAGAAGAGCATTGTCGGAGCATTTTCTCATCTCGTCATGGCGAGCTCACGAGAACATTAGGCTTACTTAATGACATTACCCAGCAGCAAGCTTTATCGCCAATGGCTTTTAGCCAGTCGGTGCATAATACTGCCAGTGGTATTTTTGGCATTGTAAATAATAACACTACAGCCTCTACATCCATTGCTGCAGGTGAACAAACCCTTTCTCAAGCACTTATTGAAGCCTATGCCCAATTAGCACAATCTCCAGAGCCCTTATTAGTCATTTTTGGTGACGATCCTGTGCCACCGATATACAGCGAATTTACTAACGAAGTCGAACTGCCCCTTGCCTTGGGGTTGTATCTTGCACCAAAAGATCACATAGGTTACCACGTTGAAAAACAGGCGCCTCAACGGACAACACTGAGCTTGTCTGATTATCCACTGGATGTCGCTAATCCACAGGGACAAAAAAATATAAGTTTAAGCGAGTTAATCCACCATATTGTTAGCGCAAAAAATATTCAAGGTAAATTGTGCCATTGGTATTGGTCGCTTGAACACCATGACTGATCAACACAAGATGCCACATGCTGATGCTATTGAGTCAACAAAAAACCCCGCACCTAAACTCAGCGGAGTGCGATATATTCCTCGCTGGTTAGCTGGAGTTGGCTGTTATATTACCTTTGGTTTAGGTGGCCTATTGTGTTCATTAACTATTTTACCTCTATTACAACTTTGGCCCACTAAACCAGAACTGCGAGTTGCAAGAGTGCAACGATTAGTCAGCTGGATGTTTAGAATATTTGTCGCCATGCTTAGTTTTGCTGGGGTAATTGCTGTGAGTACTAAGAATATCGAAGCACTGCAACACGCTAAAAGGAAAATTGTTATCGCTAATCACCCCACATTAGTGGATGTGGTGGTATTAATTAGCTTGATGCCTAATGCGGGCTGTATTGTCAAACAAGGTTTATGGCGTAATCCATTCTTTCGCGGCGTACTCGCCAGTGTAGGGTATATTCCCAATCGCGAAGTCAATTGGCTCCTGCACGACTGCTTGCAGGTATTAAATCGTGATACTAACTTAATTATCTTTCCAGAAGGTACCCGAACATTAACTGGTAATATCGTTAACTCATTTGCTCGTGGCGCCGCCAATATTGCGCTTCGCACCCAAACAGATATTTTACCTGTAGTATTAAGAACCGATGTTGCCGGTTTAACCAAACAACAACCTTGGTACCAAATACCGCGACAAACCATCAATATGTCAGTAGAAATTGGCACAAGCATCCCATACCTGCGGTATGATGCTCAACAGGGTAATGAAGCCAAAATGGCTCGACAGCTGACGCGCGACTTGCAGCAGTTTTACATTGATACACTTAAACAACCTATCAAGTTCAATTGATAGCCATACTGATAAGAAAGACAAATAATGAACTTACACAACCAAATAAAACAACTGATCATTGATTGCTTAGATTTAGAAGATGTCACTGTCGATGATATCGAAACTGACGCGGCCTTATTTGGTGACGGTCTGGGGTTAGACTCGATCGATGCGCTAGAGTTGGGCTTGGCGATTAAGAAAGAGTTTGATGTCAAAATTGAAGCCAATTCAGATGCAACTAAAGCACACTTTTTCAGTGTTGCTAGCTTAGCTAGCTTTATTGAATCTCAACGTGTTTAGGAGCTAGCATGCAAAATCGTGAACAAATACTCGAAATGCTTAGCACTATTTTAGTTGAGACTTTGAAATAAATGCGGCAGATATCACCCTCGAAGCCACTTTGTACGAAGATCTGGATTTAGACAGTATTGATGCCGTTGACTTGGTGATTAAATTGCAGCAGCAGACCGGCAAAAAAATTCAGCCTGAAGCCTTTAAAGCAGTGCGAAGCGTCGATGATATCGTCAATGCCATTGAAGGTTTAATTAAAAGCTAATGCGCTTAGTCCTACTGATTATCACAACTTTGGTTATTATCACTTATCCTTTAGCTGTGTACTTTGGATTGCAATATTTACCACCAGGCACAATCGCCTTATTACTATGCTTATCGTTAATAATGCGATTTATTATCAATAAACAGCAAGTAAAATCCATGACGCTGCCAATATTGATTGGTATAGGATTAACTGCAGCCAGTTTTATTGCTCAGCGTCACGACTGGTTATTGTTCTATCCAGTGGTGATAAATATGAGTATGTTGGGATTATTTGGTTATTCACTGATTAATGGCCCAAGCATGATTGAGCGTTTAGCGCGCTTAAAGAGCCTGACTTACCAGACTCCGCCATTACCTACTTACGCACTATTACCATACTCTGGTGTGGGTTATTTATTATTAATGGTGCCGTGGCTGCCTATACGGCCATAGCAACCAGTATTGAAATATGGACACTTTACAACGGACTGATAGCTTATCTGCTTATGGGTATGCTGCTCAGTGGAGAATGGATTTACCGTCGTTTTTGGTTGAAAAAACATGAATAAACTTTTACTCAATTGGTTAGCAACAGGGCCGGCCTCTCAGCAGCTGATAAGCTTTGATCATCATGACATCATGACGGGATCATTATTTTGTGCCCAAGTTGCTCATCTGCATGCGCAACTGAGCCAAAGTACAGCGAAGCGCTGGTTGCTTGCCGCCAAGCACAGTGACGTATTTGCCGCAGGTTTATGCGCGGCATTGTTGGCGGGTAAACAAGTGATATTACCTGCCAACACCCAAGGTGGCACCTTGAGCCAACTTAATCATGAATTTGATGCCATTATTGCCGACAGACCTCTATGTGAGGTGCGTGAGTACATTGCGCTAAAAAAAGAATTAAGTTTACCCGCTGCACCTTGGCCGAAAACAGAAACCTTGGGGGAATTAATCTTATTCACCTCAGGCAGTAGCGGTCAACCCAAAGCGGTTAAGAAAACCTTGCAACAACTGGATGCTGAAGTCAGCATTCTTGAACACACCTTCGCCGAACATTTACCTCATTGCTCAGTCGTTTCAACGGTTTCGCATCAACATATCTACGGTTTATTATTTAAAATTCTCTGGCCTTTGGCGGCGAGCCGCGCATTCTTAAGCGAACAAATCGACTATCCAGAAACCTTAAGCTACTACTTGGCTATTATGCCAAATTTATGTTTAATCAGTAGCCCTGCTCAATTGACTCGCTTACCTGATGCACTTGAAAACCAAAGGCAACAACGTATTCCTAGCTTAATTTTCAGCTCGGGTGGCCCGTTAAACTTTGAGGCAGCCCAGGCGGTTAAGCACTGTTTTAATCAATTACCGATTGAAATATTTGGCAGTACTGAAACTGGCGGTATTGCCTATCGCCGCCAGCTGCAACCTCAGCAGCCATGGCAAGCCTTTAACCAAGTCAATATTGATATCGCGCCACAAGACGGAGCATTAATGTTGCAGTCAGTCTATCTAGACGACCCGACTCAATGGTTAAAATGCGATGATAAAATTGAACTGGTAAATGATGGTCAGTTCCGTTTATTACACCGACTTGACCGCATTGTAAAAATTGAAGAAAAACGTTTGTCATTAGCCCAAGTTGAGCATTTACTGCAAACGCATCCTTTTGTGCGCGAAGCTGCGGTCACGGTATTAGAACAGCCGCGGACCATGTTAGGTGCTGCAATATGTTTAAGCGAGTTAGGCTTGCAAACCCTAAAGGACGAAGGCAAATTGGCAGTTAATAATGCATTAAAAAGCCATTTGTTGAGTCAGTTTGAGCGCATCACGTTACCAAGACGCTGGCGCTATCCAGAAAACTTGCCGCTCAATAGCCAAGGCAAGCGTACCCAATCAGAAATTGTAGCCTTATTTAGTCATGATTAAGTCCGAATTACCTCATATCATTAGCCATGAAGGCGATAATAATAGCTATCATTGGCGCTTATTTATTAGTGCAGATTTAGCCTTTTTTAAGGGCCATTTCCCAGAGCAAGCTGTATTACCTGGGATAACTCTAGTCGATTGGGCGGTCAAATTGGGTTGCGAGGCATTTGGCTATTCCGCTACGGTTGCCACATTAGAAGTACTTAAGTTTCAGCAACTCATATTACCCGACACCTATGTTGATTTGGTGATTGAACACCAAGCACAAAAAGCAAAACTGATTTTTAGTTACCGCGATCAAGATAAACGCTTTGCTTCTGGGCGCATTGTTATCAAACCCGCATGGGTTAATGCAGCAACCAATATTGAGAGTGACTCATGAAGCTCGCCTTGGTTATTCCTAACTACAATCATCATATCGCCATAGAGAAAACCCTCGCAGAGTTGGCAAAATTCAACCTGCAATGTTATTTGGTTGATGATGGCAGCCAAGATGAAACTCGTTACCTATTGCACGCCATGGCGGAAAAATTTGCCTGGGTAACGCTTATTAGTCATCCGTTTAATCGTGGTAAAGGAGCCGCTGTGACTAGCGGGCTGCGCCAAGCTTATCGTGATGGTTTTAGTCATGTATTACAGGTCGATGCTGATGGACAGCATAATTTAGACGATATTCCGTTAATGATATCGACCAGTAAGCAGCACCCACAAGCATTAATATCTGGCCAACCAATTTATGATGAGTCTGTACCTAAAGGGCGTTTATACGGGCGTTATATCACTCATTTTTGGGTGTGGGTTGAAACCTTAAGTTTTGATATTCAAGATTCTATGTGTGGCTTTCGGATCTACCCACTCGCTGCGACTGAGCAATTATTTAGCCAGCAAGCGTTAGGCGAACGGATGGACTTTGATATTGAGATCATGGTCAAGCTTTACTGGCAAGGCACTGCCGTCGTGCAGGTGCCAACCAAAGTCATCTATCCTGAAGATGGCATCAGTCACTTTCAAGGCGTTCAGGATAATGTTCGCATCAGCTGGATGCACACCAAGTTATTTTTTGGCATGTTAGCGCGTCTACCACGTATTATTAGCACACGGTTTTTGCAGCAAAAAGAGTCGCCCCCAACTCAAGTTCAGTCACCAAAACATTGGTCCACAATGACCGAGCGAGGCAGTTTTTGGGGGATTAAGCTGTTAGCCCAATGCTATCGTTTGGGCGGGCATTGGTTGTGCCGAGCGGTTATGTATCCAGTAATTTGTTATTTTTTTCTCACTGGCTCAACAGCTCGCCGTGCATCATTAGACTTTTTACACCGAGTGCAACAGCAACAACCCAATCACCCTCATCTCAGTCGCGAGGTCAATTGGCGCGATAGCCTCAAACATTTTTTTGCCTTTGGTAATGCCGCCCTCGATAGAATTGACGCTTGGTGTAACCGGATAAATCTAGACCAAGTCGACTTTGACGACCGTAAAATACTCGCAGATCAAGCGGCTACTGGCAGGGGCGCCGTATTAATTGTGTCGCATTTAGGTAATATGGAACTGTGCCGCGCTATCTCTGTCCACCAGCAAAATGTCAAAGTGAATGTGATGGTGCTAACCCAAAATGCGGAAAATTTTAATAAGGTTCTACAGCAGCTTAATCCACAAAGTAGCCTAAATTTAATCCATGTTAACGAGCTCGATCCGAGTACTGCCATGTTACTGCAGCAAAAAATCGACCAAGGTGAAATTGTGGTAATTGCCGCTGACCGCACCTCGTCGAGCAGCCAGGGCCGTGTAACCTATTTACCGTTTTTAGGCCAAGATGCAGCGTTTCCACAAGGGCCATTTATTTTAGCAAGCTTACTCGACTGCCCGGTTTACACCTTATTTTGTATTCGTCAGCATGGCCGTTATCAAGTACATGTTGAACATCTAAGCGACAGCTTAAAAGGTCCACGTACAGGTCGAATTGAACGCTTAACCGACGCCATGAGCCAATACAGCCAACGCTTAGCGCATTTTGCCCAACTCGCTCCGATGCAATGGTTTAACTTTTTCGATTTTTGGCGCAAAGACGAGCTGGTATGGCGTAATACTCAGCACTCTCCCTCAAGCGCAACCCATTTACCCAGTCAGGATAGATAATTAATGAGCCATTCATCTTCAATGTCATCAACCGCCGACAGCACAGTGCATTTAGGCCAACGCTATCTTAGTCTTGAGCAAGTGGTGGCTATAGCCAAAGGCGCTGCGGTCAAACTGACAGACACTGCTGACTATGTTGAATATATTCAAAAAGGTGCACGCTTTATTGACAGCGTACTCCATGAAGAAGGCGTGGTTTATGGCGTGACAACGGGTTACGGCGACTCGTGTACAGTTAATGTTAGCTTAGATTTAGTCCATGAATTACCGCTGCACTTAACCCGCTTCCATGGCTGTGGCTTAGGCGATGTATTTAGCCCGATGCAAGCCCGCGCGATTATGGCTTGCCGCTTAAACTCACTGGCGGTGGGCAAATCAGGCGTAAGTTATTTACTGCTACAACGCATCGAGTGGCTCTTAAACAATGACATTACTCCAGTGATCCCCCAAGAGGGCTCGGTCGGCGCCAGTGGCGATTTAACTCCATTATCTTATCTTGCTGCGGTATTAGTTGGCGAACGCGAAGTGATTTACCAAGGTAAACGCCAAGCGACTAAAGATGTTTACCTACAATTTGGCATGATGCCATTAACTTTGCGTCCTAAAGAAGGTCTCGCATTAATGAATGGTACTGCGGTTATGACGGCTCTTGCTTGTTTAGCCTATGACAGATCGCAATATTTAACCCGCCTATCAAGCCGGATAACCGCCATGGCATCGTTAACGCTCAAGGGTAACGCAAACCATTTTGATGAAATTTTATTTGCCGCCAAGCCCCACCCAGGTCAAAACCAGATTGCCAGTTGGATCCGTGAGGACTTAAATCATCATGTGCATCCCCGAAATTCAGACCGCCTTCAAGACCGTTATTCTATCCGCTGTGCACCGCACATCATCGGCGTATTGCAAGATGCTCTACCCTTTATGCGTCAGTTTATTGAAATCGAACTTAACAGCGCTAACGATAATCCGATTGTTGATGCCGAAGGTGAACATATTCTCCATGGTGGTCATTTTTATGGTGGCCATATTGCCTTTGCCATGGATGCGATGAAAAATGCCGTAGCCAATATCGCCGACTTAATCGATCGCCAAATGGCCTTAGTGATGGACCCTAAATTTAACAATGGCTTACCAGCTAATTTATCTGCTGCAGAAGGTGATCGCCGTGCAATTAATCACGGTTTTAAAGCCGTGCAAATTGGCGTATCAGCATGGACTGCTGAAGCATTAAAAAACACTATGCCAGCCAGCGTGTTTTCACGTTCAACAGAATGTCACAACCAAGACAAAGTGAGCATGGGCACCATAGCTGCACGTGATTGTATGCGTATTTTACAGCTCACAGAACAAGTCGCTGCCGCGGCATTGTTAGCCATGAGCCAAGGTATTCAACTGCGTATTATGCAGCAAGAACTCGATGCGAGTTCATTAACCCCCTCTCTTGCAACGACCTTAGCCCAAGTAAGCGAAGATTTTGAACTGCTAACCGAAGACCGTCCTTTAGAGACGGTATTGCGCCAAACAGTGGAAAAGATTCAATTGGGTCTGTGGGAGGTGTGCTAAATGAAAGGTTTATTACTGACCGAAATGGACATGGTGATCCCGTTTCACGATGTTGATTCGATGGGCATCACTTGGCATGGTAATTATTTACGTTACTTCGAAGTTGTGCGCTGCTTATTGCTGGATAAACTCGGTTATAACTACCGTACGATGCAACAATCGGGTTATGCGTGGCCGATTGTCGATGTACAAGTAAAGTATGTTAAAAGCAGCACTTTTGATCAAAAAATCAAAGTGATCGCCGCCATTGTTGAATGGGAAAATCGTTTGCGCATTAACTACCAAATTGTTGATGCCCAAACCAATGCGCGGATAACGAAAGGCTATACCATTCAAGCTGCGGTAGATATTACGACCGAAGAATTATGCTTTGTCACCCCTGAAGTATTTCAGGAAAAAATTCGTCGATTACTTGATGTGAGCCAAGCTTAATGAATACTCGCAAAGGCATGTTTACTCAGGTTTGGATAGTGATCTGCCTCTGTTTGCCTCTTGGCAGTATTTCCGCCAATGAACATTCACTAGCAAGCAGTAATAAACCACTGACTCAAGCACAACTGGCAGATGTTCAGGCGTTGTATACTCAACCCGCCACCACAGAAGCGCTCAGTGCGCTAGCGCAACAACTGAATTTACAACTTGATACCAGAGGGCAGTTTATTCAGCGGCGTCACTTACAGGTGCTAAAAAAGCCCTTGCTCAGCCAGGGACAATTTATTTTTAGTCCGACGCAAGGGTTAGTATGGCAGCAGCTGCGACCATTTAGCACCTTGATGGTGCTAAAAGATCAGCAGTTAATTCAGCAAAACAGCCAAGGCAAGGTCCAACAACTGAATGCTATGGCCAGTGGTAGTCCAATCGCACAGCAAGTACCGCGGTTACTGCAAGCAATTATGGCGGGTAATATTGCTGCTTTAAGTGCGGATTTCACCTTATTTATGCCCGCTAATTACAACGCAGGCACGCCATGGCAACTCGGCTTGCAAGCTAAAGACCCACAACTACGCGCATCCATGGGCAATATCACGCTCAGTGGCGATACTCTATTACGCTCATTAATCATCACCAGCAGCCAGGCCGATATCAGCGATTATACTCAAATTCAATTTCTTGATGCCCAGCAAGGGCCGCTCAGCACAACTGAACTCGAGCTTTTTAGCCTTGGCAGTGAGTCCAATCAATAATGCTTCGATTATCGCTTAATGCAGTGTTATCTCCCATTGGGCGTTTTGCCTTATGGGGAGTATTGCTGCTAGCAATGATAGTCACAGGCTTTGTGCAATGGCAGCAAGGTGCACATATTCAGACTGATATTTTGGCCATGTTGCCGCACCTACAACAAGATAAGCTTACCGAGAAAGCCTTAAACAAGGTAGAACAGCAACTGGCTAATCAAGTGTATATTGCGGTAATTGCTCCAAACGAAACCCAAGCTATCGGCGCAGCCAAGCAGCTGATGACATCGCTCAATCAATCCAATCAATCGCCCTTTACTGCCGTTCGCAGCGGCGCAGATGATAATCTACAACACTTAGCTAAAGTCTACTTCGAACATCGCTTTGGCTTACTGACACCAGAGCAAGCGCAGGCCATTGAAACCGATAATTGGCGCCAACTGCTTAACGCAGCCCAAAGCCAACTTTATAGCACATTTGGTTTTGCCAACAGCCAACTGCTCAGCAATGATCCATTACTGATGTTTCCAGCCAACTTACTGGCGTTATCGCCCAATAATGCGCTGCGCAGCCAACAGGGTATTTTACTCACAGATACTGCCGACGGTGTGGCGGCGATTGTGATGGCCAAAGGCCGTGACAGCGCCTTTAGCCCCAACGCTCAGCAACAGCAAATTCAAGCATTGGAATCTGCGTTGAGTCACATTAACCAGCAATATTCCCAAGTGAGCTTTCTTAAGGCGGGGGCGTTATTTCATGCCATTGCTGCCACCGAGTCAGCCAAACAAGAGATCAGCCGCATTGGCTTAATTTCCATGTTGGGGATTATCTTATTGGTCTGGTTGGCATTTCGATCAGTGATGCCATTATTTGCGGCACTACTTACCTTAACGAGCGGTGTGGTGTTTGCGCTAGTCGCCACCTTAAGCCTTTTTGGCGAGCTGCATTTACTGACATTGGTATTTGGCACCAGCTTAATTGGCGTAGCGATTGATTACAGCTTTCACTTTTACTGTGAAAAACAGGCTCACCCCAATGACAACGCCAGTGACACCTTAAGGCGTATTTTTCCGGCGCTAACTCTCGCTCTTGCTACCAGTGCCAGTGCCTTTATCGCTATTGGTTTTACCCCGTTTCCTGGGATGCAACAGGTGGCAGTATTTTGCGCCGCTGGCTTAATAGGTGCGTACCTAACCCTACTACTGGTGTTCCCATTATTGGGCAACCATGCGCTTAAACCAACACCTGGATTAACCCTAGCCCAAGGTTATCTAACGTTATTAAAACGCATTTTTACTGCGCCGCAATGGTGGCAAAAAACCACCATAGCGGCACTGCTGCTGTGTTTAACCGCTATATTATTTTTTGGCTTATCCAAAGCAGACTCTAATGATGATATTCGCCAATTACAGCAAAGTCCTGCAGCCATCACCACAGAAGAAAACCAGCTTAGACAACTACTTAGCGGCGGCACAGACAACCAATTTATTTTAGTCAGCAGTAACAATGAACAAGGTTTATTGCAAACCTTAGAACAACTGACACCTGTGCTTAATCAAGCCATTGGCGATGGCGAGTTAGACCAAGCCATTAGCCTAAGCCGCTTTATGCCCAGCATTGCCAGTCAACGCCACAATTATGAGTTACAACAACAACTTTATCAGCAACATTTGCACGAAATCATTAGCAACATGGGCCTAGATGACAACATAAATGCCAGCCTACAGAGACAACTTGATCATGCAAAATCAAAATATCTAACCCCAAAAGAGGTGTTAGCCCTAGCCAATGATGACTTACGTGCCTTATGGCTTGGTGCTGTATCGACCACAGACCAAACCCAACAATATGGCGCAATTGTATTGTTAGGTGGCATTCACTCATTAACCTCTATTGAGCAACGACTGACTCGCCACGATTGGTCTTTGGGGCAGGTGCAATTAATTGATAAAGTCGGTGATATATCGGCTTTAATGGGCCAATATCGTCAACTAACATTGCAGTTATTAGTGTGGGTATTTGCTTTGGCTTGCCTACTCTTCAGTATTAAATACGGCATTAAGCTAGCATTAGCCATTGTTTCAGTACCCGCGTTATCAGTACTGCTCACCCTGGCGTGTTTAGGCTTAGTTGGTTCAAGCATTAGCTTGTTTCACGCCTTAGCGCTTATTTTAGTGCTGGGAATTGGTATCGATTACAGTCTCTTTTTCGCCGAAGCCAAACACACCAGTCGCGGAGTCATGATGGCTATCTTTATGTCAGCCTGTTCAACACTATTGGCTTTTGGTTTGCTGGCGCTGAGTCAAACTCATGCGATTCACTTTTTTGGTCTTACATTATTATTTGGGATCAGTTTTTCCTTTTTACTCGCACCATTTATTTCATTTATCACAAGGAAAACAGTGTAAATGTTAAGCCATCAGACACATAAAATCAGCAACATGGATGTTGATGTAGCCATCATTGGCGCCGGCCCTTCAGGTGCTATAGCCGCAAGCTTGTTACGCCAGCAGGGCCATCGCGTTGTGGTGATTGAAAAACAACATTTTCCGCGTTTTTCAATTGGCGAAAGCTTACTCCCCTGTTGCATGCAATTTATTGAACAAGCCGGCATGCTCGAAGCCGTTAATAATGCTGGGTTTCAGTTTAAAAAACGGCGCAGCATTTAGCCACCAAGGTCGCTATACCACCTTCGACTTTACCGATAAGTTTACTCCAGGCCCGGGTACCACCTTTCAAGTTCAGCGGGCTGATTTTGATAAACTCTTAGCTGATACAGCAATAAGCCAAGGGGTTGAGATTCGATTTGGACATCAAGTCGATGCAATTGATTTAACTCACGATCCTCGCTTAACCGTAACCAATGAGCAAGGATCACAGTATCAGGTGAATGCTAAATTTGTGCTTGATGCCAGTGGCTTTGGTCGAGTATTACCACGATTGTTAAACCTAGAGCAATCGTCAACTTTACCCCCCACGAAGTGCTATTTTTACCCATATTGAAGACAACATCAGCGATCCTAGTTTTGATCGCAATAAGATCCTCATTAGCGTGCACCCCAAGCATAAGGATATTTGGTACTGGTTAATCCCTTTTAGCAATAATCGGTGTTCAATTGGGGTGGTCGCTGAACCGCATTTACTCCAACGTTTATCTGGTAGTCTTGAACAACAGTTGTTAGCTATCATCAATGAAGAGCCGGTACTGCAACGCTTGCTGACCAAGGCTAATATCGTTCAGCCCTGTGCCACCCTAAAAGGTTATTCGGCCAACGTCACCACTTTAGCAACCAACAAGTTTGCTTTACTGGGTAATGCAGGCGAGTTTCTTGATCCGGTATTTTCATCAGGGGTAACGATTGCAATGCAATCTGCGTCTATGGCTGTAGCATGTTTACATAAGCAACTTAATGGCCAAAAAATTGATTGGGATAGCCAATACTCAGAGCCATTAATGCAAGGGGTTAATACCTTTAGAACTTATGTCCAAGCTTGGTATGATGGTCGATTTCAAGATGTCATTTTCTATCAACAAGCTAACAACACCATTAAACAAATGATTTGCTCAATCTTAGCCGGCTATGCTTGGGACATGAATAACCCATTTGTAAAAGAATCTGAACGCCGCCTCAATACCATTGTCGAGTTATGTCGGGAGCCCAATGTTGCTTAACTTATTTAGGCATTTTATTGATGTGTTATCACGCCGTGTTGTGGCCCTGCTTCTGTTAAGCTTTTTAACCGCTTGTAGCCAGCAAATAGCCAGACAAACTTGTGTCCCTCTAACGAGTGAAGCACAATATTGCTTAAATCCAACCTCGTCGGTATTAACTGATGCTCAGCATCAAGACATTAATTTAACTCAAATGGTTAACTTTACCCGTGGCCAAGATAGCCATGAGTTATTAACCCAGCTTGACGTTAATTCACAACGGATGACATTAGTGGGATTAGCCCCGCTTGGGCAAGCGTTATTCACTCTTGTATACGATGGACAAACTCTGCAAAGTGAGCAAAGTTTGTTATTGGGTGAACAGTTTAAAGCAGAATACTTGATGGCAATAATGCAGTTAATTTACTGGCCAACAGAGCAAGTTAATCAACAATTGAGTGGTGGAAACTTGGTAACAATATCCTGTGATATGGCACTATGTAAGCAACTGGTCGATGATAATGGCGCGTCAATAACATTAACGTACAACAATATTGATCCTTGGTTGGCACAAGTGAATGTCGACATCGATGCAGCTGATATTCACCTGCAAATTAACCCGATTGAATAATCAGTGTGCTACCAATAAACAGACAGTGATAAATAGGCCATATAAGCAAATATGAATAGTCGCATTGCAATAACTCACATTGGATTGTGTACACCTCTGGGCAACTCGCCTGAAGAAGTGTTGCCACGTCTCATTAATGGTGATGTCAGTGCCATGCAATGGCGCGATAATTTGCTGTTCAATGCGCCAACATTAGTCGGTTGCGTTGATGATAAACGTTTAATCGCTATCGCCGATCATTTAAGTCTGTTTGCTTGTCGGAATAATCGTTTATTAAACACCGCCGCTCAGCAGCTTATCCCAGCCGTCGAGCAAGCCAAGCAACGTTTTGGAGCCGATCGGATTGGCGTCGTGCTAGGCACGAGTACCTCAGGTATTTCTAAAGGCGAAGCGGCGTTAAAATATAAGCTTGAACATGGCTATTTCCCGCCAAGCTACCATTATTCACAGCAGGAACTGGGCAGTACTAGTGAGTATCTTAAGCAGTTATTTTCGCTATCAGGCCCTTGTTATACCGTCTCTACAGCGTGTTCATCAAGCGCCAAAGTGTTTGCCAGTGCCCAACGATTACTCAATGCCAATTTATGCGATATGGTGATTGTGGGTGGCGTAGACAGTTTATGCCAACTAACCGTTAATGGCTTTGCTGCATTAGAGTCGGTATCCAAAGGTCATTGTAATCCATTCAGTCGCCATCGTGATGGGATCAATATTGGTGAAGGTGCAGCCTTATTCACTTTAGAACGCGGCCAAAGCGATGTAATGCTGGCGGGAATAGGCGAGTCTGCCGATGCACATCATATTTCAGCGCCACACCCGCAAGGACATGGCGCAATTGCCGCTATGCAATTGGCGCTATCTGCCGCTAATATTTCGCCGCAGCAGATTAATTATGTCAATCTGCATGGCACTGCCACACCTAAAAATGATGCCATGGAGTCTCGCGCAATAAATGCGGTATTTAACCATTTATCACCACTGTGTAGCTCAACTAAACCACTAACTGGCCATACCTTGGGAGCTGCTGGAGCCATTGAAGCAGCCTTTTGCTATTTGTTATTAAGTCCCCTTAATCATAGTAAGCGCCTACCTCCTCATGTCTGGGATGGCCAATTTGATGATAACGACCCGCAAATCTCCTTGATTAATGCCCACAGTAATACTGGGCTCCGTGAGCTCAATTTCATTATGAGTAATTCATTTGCCTTTGGCGGTAGTAATGCCAGCCTGATTTTTTGTCGAAAGGATGCCTAGTTTCATGTCTACAATCACAGCCGATGCTGCTATGTTAGCGCAAGATGTTAGCAATTTTATTCCGCACCGTGCGCCGATGATCTTAATTGATAAGCTGTTAGAGCATCGTCCAGATAGCCTAACCACAGAAACCTATATTAGCCCTAGCAGTGCTTTTTTTAATAGCAAAATCAATGGGGTGCCTAATTATGTTGCGATAGAGTATATGGCTCAAAGCGTGGCGGCATTAGCAGGCATCGAAGCACGACTAGACAACGAAGCTATCCTAGCCGGTTTTTTACTCGGTACCCGCAAGCTACAAATGCATATAGACACTTTTACCTTAGGCCAGTCATATCGCACTCAAGTGACTAGACTGTACCAAGAAGAGTCGGGATTAGCGGTATTTGATTGCCATATTTATCATCAAGATACCTTAATAGCACAAGCCAATATCAATGTGTTCCAACCCAAAGATACCCAAGCTTATATTGATGAAAGCCAAGCCACGGCTAAGCATGATCAATAAACCTTTTTGCATCCTATTGGAGTTCCTCGAATAAATCACGGAGAGACATTTTGAATAATAGAGTATTAGTTACCGGTTCAAGCCGAGGAATAGGCAAAGCCATCGCGATAAAATTAGCCGAAAATGGCTTTGATATTGCGCTGCACTTTCACAGCAATCATGCCGCAGTGGCGCAAGTACAAAAAACCTTATTAGATCTTGGTGTTCAAGTTAGCGTATTGCAATTTGATATTGCTGACCGCCAGGCAGTTAAGCTTGCTATCGAAACGGACATTGACGCAAATGGTGCTTATTACGGGGTAATTCTGAATGCTGGCATCAACCGTGACACCGCCTTTCCTGCAATGACCGAAGAGGAGTGGGATAGCGTGATCCACACCAATCTTGATGGTTTCTACAATGTTATTCACCCAACGGTGATGCCGATGGTACAAGCGCGTAAAGGCGGGCGCATTATCACTCTCGCATCGGTATCTGGCATTGCAGGCAACCGTGGTCAAGTCAATTACAGCGCCTCAAAAGCGGGGATTATTGGAGCCACTAAAGCGCTGTCTCTTGAATTGGCAAAGCGCAAAATTACTGTCAATTGCATTGCCCCAGGGTTAATTGAAACCGATATGGTCAGCGATATTCCAACCGAAATGGTTAACCAAATAGTGCCGATGAAACGCATGGGTAAACCCAGTGAAATAGCGGGCCTGACTAACTTTTTAATGTCAGATGATGCCGCCTATATTACTCGTCAAGTGATCTCAGTTAATGGAGGCATGATATGAAGCGTGTGGTCGTGACTGGAATTGGCGGCATTTCTGCATTAGGCCAAGACTGGCAGCAAATTAAAGCGAGCCTATTAGCTAAACATAATTGTGTCATTCGCATGGATGAATGGGACAGATACCCAGGCTTAAATACTCGTCTTGCGGCACCAGTCACAGAGTTTGTTACTCCTAAGCACTATTCACGCAAAAAAATTCGCTCCATGGGTAGAGTGTCTCTAATGGCCACTCGAGCCAGTGAATTAGCGTTAGAGGATGCGGGGTTATTAGATGATCCTATTCTTAATTCTGGCCAAGTTGGAGTCGCTTATGGTTCATCAACTGGCAGCACCGATCCCATTATTGGATTTGGTGAGATGTTAAAAACCGGCGAAATGTCTGGCTTAACCGCCACCAGCTATATCCGTATGATGGCGCACACAACGGCAGTCAATGTGGGGGTGTTTTTTGGCTTACAGGGCCGAATTCATACCACCAGTAGTGCATGCACATCAGCTAGCCAAGGCATAGGCTACGCCTACGAGGCGATTAAGTACGGTATGCAAACGATTATGTTGGCCGGCGGTGCTGAAGAACTTTGCCCGACTGAAGCGGTAGTATTTGATACCTTATTTGCCACCAGCACCAAAAATGATCAACCAGAGCTAACACCACGCCCATTTGACAGCCAACGAGACGGTTTAGTTATCGGTGAAGGTGCGTGTACACTAATATTGGAGGAGCTTGAGCATGCTCAAGCGCGTGGCGTTAAAATTTATGCTGAGTTAATTGGTTTTGGCACAAACTCAGATGGCCAGCATGTCACCCAACCCAATGCCAAAACGATGGAGGTGGCGATTCGTTTAGCCTTAACGGATGCCAAATTATCCGAACAAGAAATTGGCTATATCAGTGCTCATGGTACGGCGACAGATCGGGGAGATGTAGCTGAAACGGCTGCAACTTATGCGGTCTTTGGCGCTAATACGCCAATCTCATCACTTAAAAGTTATACCGGCCATACTCTAGGGGCTTGTGGCTCATTGGAAGCCTGGACCAGTATCGAAATGATGAATGAGGGTTGGTTTGCGCCAACGCTTAATCTCACGAATATTGACTCTGAGTGCGCACAACTCGATTATATTAAAGACGAGATACGCTACATAGACACCAATTATATTATGAGCAACAACTTTGCTTTTGGTGGCATTAATACTTCATTAATCTTTAAACGCTGGCGCTGATCGCAGCAATCTGTATAAGCCCAACTTGCTGTCTGCGACAAGCAAATAGTAAAACAGGCGAAAGTTATCCATTCGCCTGTTTTACTGTGGATTACACTTTATAAGCCGCTGCTTTAGCTTGATAATCTTCGGTGATTCGTTTCATCTCTACCGCTCCACCGGCCAATTTTTGCACCTGTTCCGATAGCAGCACTACCGCTTTGGCATTGTCTAAAATCTCCGCACCAATTTGAGTCAGTCTGCCCGCTTGCTCTTGGGTACCATTAGCCACATTGTTACTCAAAGTCGCCACTTGGCCAATCTGACCAGAACGTTGATCTAACCCTTGGGCAATATTATTTGTATGCTGTACATTTTGGCTCGTACGCTGCCTACCTTGATCCATTGACTCAACGGTTTTTAACATGCTGACATTCAAACGACTGAGTACTTTTTCAATGCTATCGGTCGATTGACTAGTCCGTTTTGCTAGAGTACGAACTTCATCTGCCACAACCGCAAAACCTCGGCCACTCTCACCCGCTCTCGCCGCTTCAATGGCTGCGTTTAATGCCAGTAAGTTAGTCTGATCTGAAATACTGCGGATCGCCTGAAGTAAAGTGGTGATCGAAGTGACATCTTGAGTTAAATCAGTCATCGACTCGGTCACTTCAGTCATATTGGTTTCTAGCGCCTGCATGTCTTTCATGATATTTAATGCACTTTGACGATCACCAATACTTGAGGTTGCCCCCTCTCTTGCTTGATCAGCAGAAACTTGGCTATCGTGAGCCATTTGCTGAAAACTATCGATCACATGTTGAGTCGATTCGGCAATAATTCCAGCTTGAGCATTTTGCTGTTGAACCCCCTGCTGAGCTTGCTCGCTCAAGCTCATCAAATTATCTGAAGTACTGCCCATCTTGACGGCAATATCGCGATAGTCATTAAATAGCTGCGACAACTCTTCGAGCATTAAATTAAAGGATATCTCCGCTGGTGTGTCAGCAGAAGATAAGCGTATCGATAAATCTTTATTAGACGATATCTGCTCTATGGCACCGGCAATACGTTGATTGGCAACGGCATCGGTGCGCATAAAAAAGGCAATACGAATAAGAATAAAGGTTTCGGCTGCAGCAAATAATGCATGGACCAACATGATGGTCCAGTTGCAATCGCCGGCAAATATCATCACTGGAGTATCAAACAAGCTCACTCCTTGCAGCTGAATATAGGTTAAGCCAATATGATGTACTGCAACGGTAAGAAGCGAGGCCAGTAAAGGCTGCCAGCGTAAGTAAATTAAAAACACCCCCATAGAAGCAAAAATATGAAAATGCATTTCAATCATGCCCATTTGGCTTTGGATCAGCAACGCCGAGACGGTCATCATGATCACAGCACCAACAATGGCAAATAACTCAGTCCCCTTTAGCAGACTATAGCTAAGTTGTACTATGACTAAAATCGCGACTGCCGAAAAGGTACTGAAAGTCAGCATTTTTGCGCCAAAGAAACCGCTAATAAACAGTAATGGTGCTTGCAACATTAAAATTTGATATATGTGTGAATCGTGTTTTTTTAACAGTTCAATTGTGTATTTATCACTCATAGACATACCTAAGTTTCAGAGGAAATAATTTGCTTAAGTTCAAGCAACATTTTTTGAGTTGAAAGCTGCTGGGACGTGTAGATCCGCTTGACCGCCCCATTAGGCGACAATAAAAACAACTTGCCGACATGATTAATGCTGGCGAGCTCAAGGTTAATATTTTCCGATAAACGTCTATCCAGTTGCTGTAAAGCATCGTCAGACAATGACGCACTCACAAAACGCGGTGAGATATCATCTATTATGCTTTTACGAACTGCCAGAGTGTCATTGTTGGGGTCAATCGTCACAAACATAAATTGCACCTCAGCTCCAGTTAACAAAGCATCCTGCTGTATGTGTTGCTCCAATTGCATCATTTGTTGGATCCTTATCGGGCAAATTTCAGAGCACGATAAAAAACCCATAAATAAATAAGTGTATCCTGCAGAAGAGGCAGGAAAGTGATGAATGTGCTTGTCAACGCCTTGCCAACTAAAGCTCAGCTGTTCGCTGTCATTGCTACTAATGCCATATGCCTGCTCATTGGCAGACCATTGGCTAACCACCATCAATATAGGCACAAGACCTAAGGTGATAAAAATCAGCACTATTGCAATCGCTACTCTTTTTAAATGCATAAGTTCATATCAATCAGCATAAAATCATTATAGTCACTATTTTATATTTGCCCATAGTGCCCTCAGGCATCATTAATAAGTGAGCCCATTACATTTTTTACCCTAGCCGACACAATACGGTTCAAAATGAGCTTTAGGTTCATTCAATGAGTAAATTAATTTTTTAATAGTCGTATAAGTATCACAAAGGCAAATGTTCAGTAACGGAAGTAATCTAGAGTCTGCTGAGCTATAAAGGCTGTTTTAGCAACAAACTATTGGTCCATAGCTCAAACCGAGAGTGATCTAGTTTCGTTGTGTCGTTACGCTATGTAAAAAAGCCAATAACGCTGTAGAAATGGCCAACAAGGTTACCAAAGGGTCGACTAAAAGTATTTTACTCATTGTTGAGCGAATTTTGCTTAGATTGCCAGGCAGCAATCGCCTCGCTTAACACGCTTTAATCTCGAAAAAATTTAACCAAAAATAGATCAACCGCCTATCAAAGGTAATAGACACAATTAGCATAAAAAAACACCTAAACCCGCAATGGGTTTAGGTGCTCTTAACTCGAAAACTGACTTAACTTAACCTGAACTCGGGTTAACTTAGAGTGTAATAGCGTCAATCGCTTTTTTAGCTTGGCTTATCCCAGCTTCTGCAGCATCTGGGCCCATGTTTAATGATTCAGCATAAACGGTTTCAACATCAGTAATCCCAATAAAACCAAGTACTGTGATTAAATAAGGCACTACGTGATCTGTGGTGCCACCTTTATGAGCCCCGCCGCGGGTGGTCACTATAATGGCACGCTTACCTTCAATCAAGCCAACTGGGCCGGTATCGGTATAAGTAAAAGTCACGCCAGCACGGGCAATGAAATCGATCCAACTTTTTAACGTAGTTGGTATGCTAAAATTGTACATTGGTGCAGCAATAACAATAGTGTCATGAGCTTTAATTTCAGCCACTAATTCGTTCGATAGGGCTAATGCAGCTAATTGACGCTCAGACAAATCATCGCCACCACGAAGACCAGAAGCAATTTCACCATCTAACATTGGTACTGGTTCACTGCCTAAATCACGCACAGTAATTTGCGCACCTTTGCTGCTCCATTGTTGATTTAAATAATCAACTAATGCTGAAGATTGTGAATAACTGCCTAGAACGCTTGATTTTAAAATTAATACTTTTGCCATTGTTAAGTCTCACCCATATGTTTGTTAGGTCATATGGCTACACGCCTGACCAATTGAGCCAGTATATTAGTCTATAAAAAAGAAGAAAAGTGCATTAATTTCGCAATAACATTCGATAAAATAGAAAGATATTAACTCAATCTACACTAGATGATTGTTGTGGCAAAGACACAAACTGGCCGGTGAACGTAGCGCACATGATCTCATCGCAATACAAGGCGACCTCTAAAGTCATCTTGACGCGTCGACCTCGAGTTAATGGAGTTAAATCAGTATAAGGCCAAATCACTTTAGCATAAGGCTGTTTAGTAACAGGCTTCAAATACCTTACTTTCGCATCAGCCAAGACAATGTCGCCATGAGCTTGTGACAACTGCTGCTGTAACCACACCATTCCCCATCCAGTTAGGGTCATTAAAGTATAAATGCTGCCAGCAAACATGGTGTGATGTAAGTTAATATTGGGCTCAATTGGTGCGGTCACCTTTAAGCTATCGCCATTGAATAATACTGGAGTAATCCCCATAAATTTACTGACAGGAATAGTGTTGTGCCAAGTTTCACACAAGGTTTTGAGCAAGGCTGTCACCTTAGCGTCTGATTGTGCTTCAGTGAACGACATATCAATCATAACGGCATCCCTCCGATGGTTGATCTATGATGACAATAGAACTGTCCTATACCTGCAGATTAAAGGTTACAGGGCCATCATTGACCAACTCGACCTGCATATCTGCACCAAATTGACCCGTCTCGGTCATAACCCCTTGTTGACGGCAATACTCCACAAAAGCCAGATAAAGACTATCAGCTTGCTCGGGTGTTGCGGCACAAGAAAAACTCGGTCTTAAACCTTTACCAGTATCAGCTGCCAAGGTAAATTGTGACACCACTAATAATTTGCCACCAACTTGAGCCAGATTTAGATTCATCTTGCCATTTTCATCACTAAACACCCGATAGTTAATGACTTTCATGGCTAATTTAGCCATTTTATCAATATTATCTTCGCGCTCCACACCGAGTAGCACTAATAAGCCTTGGTCAATTTTGCCGACTATTGCGTCGTCTACCGAGACTGATGCGCGTTTAACACGTTGAATTAATGCAATCATAACCATCCTAAAAATATTCTATTTAGCGACATTTTTTGGATAACATCATATTAAATAGAACAACATTAACAAATTATTATTAAATGAAGCTGTTTATTAGCTGAACTTAGATGCCGCGTTATCTAAACGTAAAATGGCTTGGGTAACGGCTTGAAAAACGGCTTGATCCGTTAAGGCATGATATCCCGCGCTAACATGCTGATAATCTATAGATTGATGACCACACTCTTCAATAAACGCCGTTAATATATGTTGAGGACAAACCCAATCATATTCACCTTGGATTAATACTGTTGTGGCCTCAATAGCGCTTGCAAGTGTTTTAAATTGGCTATACACATCAAAAAAATGCTGTTGCACATAATGATGACCTATTTTCGCGCAGCTTAACGGTTGGGCGACCTCGCCCATAAACTGACTTGGCTGCGCTAATGCATATTCCCACATAAGCCAGTGTTGCACTGCATTTTCAACTACTTGTGGATTATGATGATTGAGAACAACTTGGTAAGCATTCATAAGGTGATCAATAGCAATGGCCGGACTATGTGTATCGGCCTGTGGTAAAGCCGTTGTAAGCTTGGGCTCAAGAACATCAATGAATCGTGCATATTGAGTATTAAAAAACTGGCTTGCACCATTAGGTCCATATAACCAATTTATGCCAAGTTGAGAGGGAATAAACATTCCCCATAACACTTGAGCGATCACGCGGCTAGGATACAAACCACTGTACAACCAAGCCAATGTCGCGCCAAAAGAACCTCCGGCTAAATACCATTGCTCAACATCAAAGGTGCACCTTAGCGTTTCAATATCAGCCACCAAATCCATTACTGTGTTGTGCAATAGACACCCAGATGGTAACGAGCGTCCCGCGCCGCGTTGGTCAACAAAATAAATATGAAACCCTGTACTAACAAATAAGCTTAGCTCACTCCGGCAACAACCTGCACCCGGGCCGCCGTGTAAATACAATAATGCTGGGCCCTTTTCGCAACCATATTCAGCAACATGTAATTGATGACTGTTACCCACATCAACAAATTGCTGTTGAATAAATAGCGGTAATTCAGTCATCAAGATTAATACTTATCAGTTGAGGAAACCGATCCAGTAGACGGCTTATCAACTACTAAAGGATCATGCACATTGTGTAGGCTTTGCTTTTCAGTCTCTGAAAATATTTCGGCTTTAAGATCTTCTGCAATGACAGATAAGCCCTCTAAATATTCTGGTAAAGCCGCGGTAATTTCAGCACCAAGCAAAACAATAATCCACGATAAATATACCCAAACAAATAAAATAGGAATAACCGCCAGCGCCCCATATATCGCTTCGTAACTTGGAAATTGAGTCACATAAAACGCAAAGCCTTTTTTACCGGCTTCAAACAAAACTGCTGCAACAATGGCCCCTAATAAGGCATGTGAAAACTGCACTTTTTTATTCGGTACCACCATGTACAACAGTAATATTGAGGCCGCAGAAAACAGTAACGGCAGGCGTTCAACAATCCACGGCACTAATCCAGACAACTCACTGCCAGTTACCACCTCTAATGACACAACATATGAGGTTGCCACCAAACTAGCACCAATAAGCACAGGACCTAGGGTCAATACCATCCAATACATTGAAAAAGAAACAACATATGAGCGTTTATCAGTAATTCGCCAAATATTATTGAGCGCTTTATCAATAGCGGAAATCAGCATAATAGCAACGAACACTAACGCAATAATACCGACAAAAGTGCCTTTAGATGCATTGGCAACAAACTCATTAATATAAACTTGAACCGTATCCCCTGCAGCAGGGATAAAATTATTATAAATAAACCCTTCAATGTTACCTCTAATGCCTTTAAACACCGGAAAAGCCGATAACATCGACATGGTGACGGCGATCATAGGCACCAATGACAGCAGGGTCACATAAGCTAAATGCCCTGCGCGGATATTAATTTGATCTTCTGTCAGCCGTTGTTTGAGATGGAGTAGAAACTGCCAAATCCCACTCAAAAAAGCCACAATAGGGCTGTAATTAAACTTTTTGGGCATAATAATCCTTATTTAATACCTCGTTAGTGGAGATAACATTTGTATTAAGTCACTAACTTCGTACAATGTTATAACATATTAGTCATCGAATAATGGAGCAAATTGATGTCACAACAAGGTTCGGCGGGCAATGTGCTCGCAGCTGTCGCGAGTTTGTTTTTCCCGGGTTTAGGGCAGCTTTTACAAGGGCGTATCTTAGCGGCTTTATTATTTTTCTGCATTACTGCCGTTTGCTATTTCTTTTTTGTGCTGGTGATCCCTGCAATCATTGGTGGTCTATTCCATTTGTGGAGCATCATCGACGCTGCAAAATTTAAATCAGGTAGTTAATCAAATAATTAACCTCAGCGAAGTCTTTTTCGCCTCACACAATAAAAGAGACACATTGATGAAAAAATGGATATCACTGGCACTATTAAGTAGCAGTTTACTGTTGAGCGGTTGTCAAAGCGCCTACTACGGTGCAATGGAAAAAGTCGGCTATCACAAGCGCGACATTATGGTTGATAGAGTACAAAGCGCTAAAGAGTCGCAACAAGACGCTCAAAAGGAGTTTAGTTCTGCGTTGGCAGAAATGCAGGCATTATTGGCATTTGATGGCGGTGATTTAGAAGATGCCTACAATAAAGCCAAAGATGAGTATGAGTCAGCTCAATCTGCAGCTGATGAAGTCAGCAATCGCATCGAGAAAGTCGAAGATGTCGCTGATGCATTATTTGACGAATGGCAAACTGAAATCGAAGAAATTAGCAAAGCCAGTTTACGCCGCAACAGCACCAACAAACTCAATGAGACCAAGCGTTCATATAACTCGCTGGTCAAAAGCATGCGTCGTGCCGAAGCCAAAATGCCACCCATTTTAACGGCAATGAAAGACAATATGTTGTATTTAAAACATAACCTAAACGCACAAGCGATTGGGGCCATTAAAGGCGATTTTGCCAATTTACAAACCGACATATCCAGCCTGATTAACGACATGAACAAATCAATCGCTGAATCAAATAAGTTTATTGAGTCAATGGAGCAAGGCTAGCCATTAGCAAAAACATCAATTCAATACCCAAAAGCACTGTCTCTACATTCGTCATCTATGATGTTCTGACAGCTGCTTTGGAGATTGTTGAACTGATCGATATTCATGGGTAGATCAATCGATCGGCGATTCATCTACCGGTAACGCAGTGCGGCTAAAAATTTGCTTCAGTACCACTGTGGTTTCAATACTCGCGACAAACTTGAGGTTACCAAGAGATTTCTTGATGAAGTGCTCATAGGAAACTAAGTCTTTAGCAACTATTTTGAGCACATAATCATACGCCCCAGTCACTACTGCACACTCCATCACTTGTGGGAGTTGCGCCATAGTAGATTCAAATAATGCGGTTGATTGATCAGTATGCTCAGTTAAACGAACCGATGTATAAACCACCACATTCAAGCCTACCTTTAGCGGATCAACTTGCGCACCATAACCTAAAATAACCTTATCTTGTTCAAGCTTTTTGACTCGTCGCAAACAAGGAGTATCTGACATATTAACCTTGTCGGCTAATTCAGAAACAGCCATTCGGCCCTGACGTTGCAGTATTTCTAATAGCTTGAGGTCTTTCTTATCCATTGAACACATCGTTTTTGAGTGAGTGATTAACGGTATAAATATCACACTCTTGAGTGAAATCCTCTAAAAACTTACGTTATTCACAAAAATATCAAACAATTGCGCACTACAAAAAATAAGCCTGACAATATTGTTATTTTTTCACATAAAAAAACCCGATAAGTGATTATCGGGTTTTGTTGACTGATTTATTGCCGAAGCAATTGAGTCATTACAAGCTGTAGTACATTTCAAACTCAAGTGGATGAGTAGTACGTGCTACACGCTCAGATTCTGCTGTTTTAAGCTGAATATAAGACTGAATAAAGTCTTCGCTGAACACGCCGCCTTTAGTTAAGAACTCATGATCCGCTTGTAAATTTTCTAGTGCGTTTTCTAATGAAGTCGCAACCTGTGGAATTTCAGCCGCTTCTTCAGCAGGTAAGTCATATAGATCTTTATCCATCGCTTCGCCTGGGTGGATCTTGTTTTGAATACCGTCAAGACCAGCCATTAGCAATGCTGCAAAACCTAAATATGGGTTTGCATGTGGATCAGGGAAGCGCGCTTCGATACGACGACCTTTAGGGCTTGGTACCACTGGAATACGAATTGAAGCACTGCGGTTACGAGCAGAATACGCAAGCATAACTGGCGCTTCAAAATGTGGCACTAAACGCTTGTAAGAGTTAGTGCTTGGGTTAGTGAATGCATTCAATGCACGAGCATGCTTAATGATGCCGCCAATATAATAAAGAGCAAGGTCACTCAAACCAGCATACTTATCACCAGCAAATAAGTTTACGCCATCTTTAGACAAAGATTGATGCACGTGCATACCACTACCGTTGTCGCCAACGATTGGTTTTGGCATAAATGTCGCCGTCTTGCCATAAGCATGAGCCATGTTATGAACGACATACTTAAGAATTTGAATTTCGTCCGCTTTTTTAGTCAATGTGTTAAAACGCGTAGCGATTTCGTTTTGACCGGCTGTTGCCACTTCATGGTGATGCGCTTCAACCACTTGACCCATTTCTTCCAGCACTAAACACATTGCTGAACGTAAGTCTTGTGAAGAGTCAACTGGCGCAACTGGGAAGTAACCACCTTTCACCATTGGACGGTGACCAGTGTTACCTTCTTCATAGCTTTTAGCTGAGTTCCATGAAGCTTCTTTAGCATCAATTTTAACAAAACAACCTGACATGTCAGTACCAAAACGGACATCGTCAAATAGGAAGAATTCAGGCTCTGGACCAATCAATACTGTATCTGCGATACCAGTAGAAATTAGATACTGCTCAGCTTTTTTTGCAATTGAACGTGGGTCGCGATCATAACCTGTCATGGTACCAGGCTCTAAAATATCACAACGAATAAGTGCGGTTGTTTCTTCAGTAAAAGGATCAAGTACAAACGTTGTAGGATCAGGCATGAGTACCATGTCAGATTCATTAATGCCTTTCCAGCCTGCGATTGAAGAGCCATCAAACATTTTACCGTCTTCAAAAAATTCTTCATTTACTTGATGAGAAGGAATAGAAACGTGCTGCTCTTTACCTTTAGTGTCGGTAAAGCGTAAGTCTACAAACTTAACTTCTAACTCTACAAGTTGTTTTAAAACTGATTCAACTGACATTCTCAAGCCTCCGGTAGGGTAAAGGGTTGTCCCTTAATATAATCTTGGTATTCGCCAGATGGTGCATCTGGAAAACGAATCTGTGCATAATGGTCTGTAATAAGCGATATTCATGCCAATTCGCTAACTAATTGATTTTATTGATATGAGACTTCTATCAAATCTTCAAAAAAATAAATCTGCACCAACTTCGAGCACCACTATGTTTCATCATGGTGCAAAAGTCCATAATAGTGCACCCTGTAAATATGGCTATTTTAAACAATGTCACATTTTTGTATTACAGTATGGTTATGCTTAATATATAAACGTTTTATGCTGTTTTTTAATCCATAGCAAGCGATAGATTTACAAGTGTTCAAAAATAATCCTATCTACAAAAGCTGCTGTGAAGTAGAATGGCACGCTTTTTTACAGTAGCTATAACCTATAACTACTGTTAGATCCTTTTTTTTTATTTGCTGGTTTAGAGGTTTATCCGTGCTAGAGAATTTACGTAACATCGCCATTATTGCCCACGTTGACCATGGCAAAACAACCCTGGTTGACAAAATGTTGGCGCAGTCAGGAACCCTTGCATCTCGTGGAGAAGCTACTGAGCGGGTTATGGATTCTAACGATCTTGAAAAAGAACGTGGGATCACCATTCTGGCAAAGAACACAGCCATCCAGTGGAACGACTACCGTATTAATATCGTAGATACTCCTGGCCACGCCGATTTCGGTGGTGAAGTTGAACGTGTTCTATCTATGGTTGACTCAGTATTACTTTTGGTTGATGCAGTTGATGGTCCTATGCCACAAACTCGCTTTGTAACCAAGAAAGCATTCGCTCAAGGCCTTAAGCCAATTGTTGTTATCAACAAAATTGACCGTCCAAGTGCTCGTCCAGATTGGGTTATTGACCAAGTATTCGATTTATTCGTTAACTTAGGTGCCACTGACGAACAACTCGATTTCCCAATCGTTTATGCTTCGGCATTAAATGGTTTTGCAACCTTAGATCCAGATGTAGCGAGCGATGATATGACGCCGCTATTCCAAACTATCGTTGAGAAAGTGTCTTTCCCAGATGCTGATGCAGAAGCGCCATTCCAAATGCAAATTTCTCAAATCGATTATAACTCATACGTGGGTGTAATCGGTATTGGGCGTATTACCCGTGGTAGCGTTAAGACTAACCAACAAGTGACCATTATTGGCGCTGACGGTAAGACACGTAACGGTAAAATGGGCCAAGTATTAGGTTACATGGGTCTTGATCGTACTGAAGTACCAATTGCAAATGCTGGTGACATCGTTGCCATCACAGGTTTAGGCGAGCTTAAAATCTCTGACACTATCTGTGCTGTGAATGCAGTAGAAGCAATGCCACCGTTAACTGTTGATGAACCAACACTAACGATGACATTCCAAGTAAACACTTCTCCGTTCGCGGGTAAAGAAGGTAAGTACGTTACTTCACGTAACATTCTTGAACGTTTACAGACTGAATTAGTTCACAACGTAGCACTACGCGTTGAAGAAACAGAAAGTCCAGACCGTTTCCGCGTTTCAGGTCGTGGTGAATTACACTTATCGATTCTAATTGAAAACATGCGTCGTGAAGGTTATGAATTAGCTGTATCGCGTCCAGAAGTTATTCTAAAAACAATCGATGGTGAGTTATGTGAACCATACGAAACAGTTACTGTTGATGTTGAAGAAGATCATCAAGGTACCGTAATTGAAAAATTAGGTGTTCGTAAAGGCGAAATGAAAGACATGCAGCTTGATGGTAAAGGTCGTGTACGTATCGACTTCGTTATCCCAAGCCGTGGCTTAATTGGTTTCCAAACCGAATTCTTAACTGCAACATCTGGTACTGGTCTAATTTATCATTCATTTGATCATTACGGTCCACACAAAGGTGGCGATATTGGTCAACGCGCTAACGGCGTATTGATTTCAAACGCAACAGGTAAGGCACTAACATTCGCCTTATTCGCATTACAAGACCGTGGTCGTATGTTTATTGGTCACGCTGCTGAAGTGTATGAAGGTCAAGTAGTGGGTATTCATGCTCGCTCTAACGATTTGACAGTAAACTGTTTGAAAGGTAAGCAGCTAACTAACATGCGCGCATCAGGTACTGATGAAGCACAAGTATTGACGACTCCTATTACACTGACACTTGAGCAAGCTCTTGAATTCATCGATGATGATGAATTAGTTGAAGTAACTCCTAAGAACATCCGTGTTCGTAAGAGATTCTTAACTGAAAACGAGCGTAAGCGTAATAACCGCAGTTAATTACCATTAATGAGTGGCAACACTCATTAAGACCTAAAAAGCCCAGATGCCTGCATCTGGGCTTTTTGTTGCCTGATCTCTACAGGCTAAATGCAAAAGAGCCTAGGACGCTGCGCTGCTAGTACGCTTCGCGGCTAGAGGCTATAAAGTCAACAGCTTAACAGCGAAGCAACTCTAGCAGTGACGAAGTCACGCCCTAGCAGCGAAGCGACTCTAGCAGGACGTAGTCACGCCCTAGCAGCGAAGCGACTCTAGCAGCGAAGCGACTCTAGCTGTGACGCAGTCACGCCTTAGTAGCGAAGCGACGCTAATGATACAAGATGAAAACATTTAACTAGATATTTCCGACAAACGCAGATAGATTCAACTCAAGATGATTTTTAAGGAGAATATATGAGTATGTTGCAACAGGTAAGCGTCGCTAAAAAAGCCAATGTGTATTTTAACGGTAAAGTGATTAGTAGAAGTGTGGTATTGGCTGATGACAGTAAACAAACTTTAGGTGTTGTGTTGCCTGGTGAATATGAATTTGCTACTGCTCAAGGTGAAATAATGCAGGTCATCTCAGGCGAATTTGAAGTGTTATTGCCTGGTCAAACTGAATGGGCAGTCTATGCTACAGGTACTCACTTTCAGCTTGCACCAAATGTGAGCTTTAGTATCCGTACGGCACAAATTTCAGAGTACTGCTGCCAATATATATAGGGTTATTGCACCTTAATAAACAATATTGATTTAATAGTGCCCGCTTACGTTCAGCTTAAACAACACAGTTTAAGCTGATTTTTTTTATAAAAACGTCTACTCTAATTGAAACTATCGTTTTATGGAGTGCATTATGCGTATTCTCATCCTTATTGGTTTATTATTATTAAGCGCGCAAAGCCTCGCAACCGTTTACCGCTGGGTCGATGAAAATGGTAAGGTGCATTACTCAGATGAAGCGAAAAAGAATGCTGAAGCTGTTGATCTAAAAGAAAATACGCAGAATAATATAACCATTAACACTCCCACCAAAATCAACACCACTGAGCCAAAAGAAGCCCCAATTAGCTACTCAATCTCAATCACCTCTCCTCAAGAAGAGGCAACGATTCGAGATAATAACGGCGCGTTCACCGTATCAGTAAGTGTCTCTCCGGAACTGCCTCGCGGTGTGATGATGACATTATTGGTTGATGGTATTGTCACTGCACCACCTCAAGTATCAAATATATTTACATTAACCGGCATTAACCGAGGTGAACACTCACTGGTTGTTAATGCTGTAACACAAAGCGGCAAAGTCCTTGCATCAAGCTCTCCTAGAAAGATATTTCTTCACCAAGCATCTGTATTTGGACCCGCAAGAAAGTCCAAGTAAATAAGATAAAAATCAGTTTATTCATTAACTTAAAAAAATATGTGTGACTACTTATCTTAGTGAGAGCTTGTGTGTTTCGGGTTGCGAATTGCACCAATTCGGTGCAATATGATAGTGCAACCCTATACTAGGACGGCTAATGGACACAAATAACCTGCTCAATCACTTAGTTACCGCTGTGCTGGTTATTAATAATCAGCTCAAGCCATGTTATGCCAATGCTGCTGCTGAACAATTATTGGGGGTCGGTAACCACAAGCTATTAGAACAAACGCTTCCTGAACTTTATCAGCTTATGGGAGTTGAGCCACAGTTATTGCGCGATGCCGTTAATGCCGGCCAAGGGCTCACCATCAATACTGCCGTATTGATTACCCTTGATGGTCAGCATCACACTGTTGATATTACCTTGATGCCAATTGAAAATGATAATAACCTCAGCATCTTAGAACTGCGTCAAGTGGATCAACAGCGGCGCATTCATCAACAGCTGAATATGGACGCGCAACAGCAAGCTGCACAATTTTTGGTCCGTAACTTAGCTCATGAAATTAAAAACCCACTAGGCGGCCTTCGTGGTGCGGCACAGTTATTATCTCGAGAACTAACTTCACCTGATTTAAAAGAATTTACCACCTTAATCATCGAACAAGCAGATAGGTTGCGTAATCTAGTAGACCGCTTACTTGGCCCGCAACGTCCGACACAGCATACACAACAAAGTATTCATCAAGTCATTGAAAAAGTGCTTAAACTGATTGAAATGGCGCTGCCAGACAATATCCATTTAAAACGAGATTACGACCCGTCCATTCCTGACATTGAAATGGACTCAGATCAAATGCAACAGGCTGTATTGAATATTGTCCAAAATGCCATTCAGGCTTTAGAGCATTGTGGCGGAGATATTGTTATCCGCACTCGCACCCAGCATCAGGTCACGATTGGAACCCACCGCTATAAAGTGGTACTTGCATTGTCGATTATTGATAACGGCCCAGGTATTCCATCTGAACTATTGGATACCCTTTTTTACCCTATGGTTACCGGTCGGGATGAAGGGTCTGGATTAGGTTTATCCATTGCACACAACATTGCCCGATTACACCGCGGTCGCATCGATTGTATTTCGGTTCCAGGTCATACCGAATTTATTATTAATCTGCCATTACAATAACTAGCATGCCCTATGTAGGCAGAATGAGGTAGTAACATGAACATTAGTGAACAAGTTTGGATCCTCGATGATGATAGTTCGATCCGTTGGGTACTCGAAAAAGCTCTTAAAGGCGCATCACTGTCAACAGCCAGCTTTGCTGCTGCAGAATCTTTATGGCAAGCCTTAGAGGCATCTCAACCACAAGTCATAGTGTCAGATATCCGCATGCCAGGAACTGATGGGTTAACCTTACTGGATCGCTTACAGCTGCATTATCCGCATATTCCAGTGATCATCATGACAGCTCACTCTGACTTAGACAGTGCGGTGAGCGCATATCAAGCAGGTGCATTTGAATACTTGCCCAAACCGTTTGATATCGACGAGGCGATTAATTTAGTAGAACGTGCACTGACTCATGCCACAGAGCAAACACCTCAGCCGGTGATAGATACTTCGATTAAAACCCCTGAAATTATTGGTGAAGCGCCAGCGATGCAGGAAGTTTTTCGGGCCATAGGTCGCTTATCTCGTTCGTCAATTAGTGTATTGATCAATGGTCAATCGGGTACAGGTAAAGAACTCGTTGCCGGAGCATTGCACAAACACAGTCCGCGTAAGGAAAAACCCTTTATTGCGCTTAATATGGCAGCCATTCCAAAAGATTTGATTGAATCAGAACTCTTCGGTCACGAAAAAGGGGCATTTACAGGTGCCGCGAATGTGCGCCAAGGTCGTTTTGAGCAAGCCAATGGCGGTACCTTATTTTTAGATGAAATTGGAGATATGCCAATCGATGTGCAAACTCGGTTATTACGAGTGCTTGCTGATGGACAATTCTATCGTGTTGGCGGCCATCAAGCTGTGCAAGTGGACGTTCGCATTATTGCTGCAACCCACCAAAATCTTGAAGTATTGGTACAAAAAGGCACCTTCCGTGAAGATTTATTTCATCGTCTCAATGTGATTCGAGTTCACCTACCGCCATTATCACAGCGTCGTGAAGACATTGCCCAGCTCGCTAATCATTTTTTAACCACAGCAGCAAAAGAAATTGGCGTAGAGCCCAAAATATTAACCAAAGCCACCGCAGTAAAACTGGCTAATTTACCTTGGCCAGGCAATGTGCGACAACTGGAAAATACGTGTCGATGGTTAACTGTAATGGCTTCTGGACAAGAAATATTACCACAGGATTTACCACCAGAATTACTCAAAGATCCGGTTAGCAGCCAACAGAAAACAGCTGGAGCAAGTGATTGGCAAACCGCGTTAACAGATTGGATTGATGAAAAGCTTGCTGCGGGCGAAAGTGATTTATTAACTGAAGTTCAGCCTGAATTTGAGCGTATCTTACTTGAAACAGCGTTAAGACATACTCAAGGCCATAAACAAGAAGCCGCTAAACGCCTCGGCTGGGGAAGAAATACTCTGACTCGTAAATTAAAAGAACTATCAATGGACTAAAAGCAGAACTACACAATATAGCCATAATGATGTTATAACATTGTTAAGCTTATTGCTGTGGCAGCACTATTTTTGTCTAATTCTAATATAAAACATGATCTCAAATAGTCGACGTTACCGCATTTACACATGGCATTGACTTGGCTGCAGAAGCAATAGTATACGTACCATGAAAATTGCGGCCTAAAATGTAATATTCAACTAAGGACAGATTGTGAATTCTGATGCTCCTTTTGGTGTGGTTATTCATCAAGACTTTATACCACTGTATGCAGATGATAGTTATGCAAAAATCTTCGGTTATCAAACCGCTAAAGAAATCTTAGCGCTGAAAAGTATTTTAGAGTTAATCGATCCTGAACTACAGGATCTCGCGGCACACACTTACTATGCATTAATGAGTGGAATCGAAAAGCCTCAGGTGCGAAATTATATTAATCGTAACCGTCTTGGTATGACGATTAATGTATTAGCCATTGAACACCTTGTCGAATGGCAAGGTCGAACAGCTGCAAATAACGATTGTTGATTTAACCGAAGTCACCGCACTCAAACAAGCTGTTGTACAAAGTGAGCATCGCTATCAACAGTTAGCTAATGGATCGGTGCAAGGTGTTTTGGTGCATCGCAACTTTAGCCCGCTATATTGTAATGAAACACTCGCGACCCTACTTGGTTACCCTAATCGCCAAAGTATTATGTCACTCAAATCGATTATGGGTATCATTGAACCTAGTTATCAAGCACAGCGAATAGAGGCTAGCAATGCATTGCTAGTCAATACCATTACACCTCAGACTGTCGATATCCAGTGCTTGCATTCAAGTGGTCGTCTCATATGGGTAAAAATACTGGAGACTGTTATCAGTTGGGAGGGACAACCCGCCACTCAAATGACCATGATCGATATTACTGAATCTTATTTGCTAAAGGACTTACTCAATAAGGAAATCTATATTGATTACCTTACCAAGGTGCTGAATCGACGAGGGCTATTGCATTTTAGTCAGCGATTAATAACCGATACTAATCTTAAGCGTGAGCACCTTTATTGTTTATTGATCGGCGTAGACGATTTAAAGCAAATTAATCATTTATTTGGCCATAAAATGGGTGATAAAGTCTTAGTTAATTTTGCTCAACATTGCCAAAGCAATCTAGGTGAAGTCGACTTAATCGCTCGTTGGTGTGGTGATGAGTTTATTGCCATCATCCAAGCTAATAGCAAAAAGATAGCCTTAAATGTTGCCGAGAATATTCGCCATAGCAACGACGATAAATCGCTAAGAGAACCAGAAACCAATAAGCCTATTCGTTTTAGCGCCAGTGTTGGCGTGTCGAACTGGCAAGTCGATGATACTATCGACAGTTTTATTTTGCGGGCAGATTCAGCATTAGAGCAAGCTCGATCCCAAATCACTAATCAACTTGTTTTTACATAATCTAAAGGCGATCAACACATTATATTACATGAACAAAAAGCCGCTACTGCGGCTTTTTAGTATCGAAAATATCAACCCCATCACTGGCTGATATTTACAACAGTATGCTTAGTGAACCCACAATGATAAAGGCAATAGTACCCAGTAGGGTTTCCATAACGGTCCACGTTTTTAAGGTGGTTTTTTCATCCATTCCCATTAAACGTCCAACCAACCAAAAACCGGAATCATTAAAGTGTGATAACACAGTGGAACCACCTGCAATGGCAATAACAATAAAACATAAATCCAAAGCACTTAATCCAGCGGTTGCCGCTACCATAGGCGCAATTAACGCCGCTGTTGTGGTTAATGCGACGGTTGCCGACCCTTGTGCCACCCGAAGACAGGTGGCAATGACAAATGCCGCAACGATTAGTGGCATACCTGTATGTGACAATGCATCCGCTAATGCCTGACCAATTCCACTTGCACGTAATACGCCACCAAACATGCCACCGGCACCCGTCACTAATATAACCGCACAAATAGGCCCTAATGAGTCACCACACAATTTCTCGAGCTGTTGCATACCATAGTCTTTGGCAAATACCACTAAACATACTAATAAGGTAATCAGTAATGCAATTGGCGTCTTACCCAGCATTCGCAGTAATTCTACTAATGGTGACTTACCATCGATAACGCCAGCAACGGCTAAGGTGTTTAGCCCAGTGTCCATAAAAATGAGTATCACAGGTAACAGCAAAATCGACATTACCGTGGCAAAGTTCGGGATCTTATCGACATCGATAATCGGAGCTGTACTGAGGAACACTTTTGACACGGGAATATCAAATTTTTTACCCGCATATAACCCAAATAAATAAGCACCAATATACCAAGTGGGGATCGCCACCATCATGCCAACAAAGAGTAATAAACCAATGTTAGCGCCGAGTAAATCCGCAGCCGCTACCGGTCCAGGATGTGGAGGAACAAACGCATGCATCACGGCAAATGCACCAGCAGACGGTAAAGCATACTTAAGAGGTGAATCGCCAAAGCGTTTAGCAACACTAAAAATAATCGGCATCATCACAATTAGGCCGGCATCAAAAAATATTGGGAAACCAAATAATAACGAAGCAATACCTAAGGCTAATGGGGCTTTTTCTTCACCAAAACGGCAAATTAAACTATCAGCAAGCACTTTCGCACCGCCAGTTACCTCCAAAATCTTCCCTATCATAGCGCCAAGACCAACAAGCAAGGCAACAGAAGCTAAAGTGCCACCAAAACCCGCCATCATTGTTGGCACCACTTGATCACTATTAATACCACTGGCCAGTGCTGTTGCCACACACACCAATGTTAATGACACAAAAGCGTGCAGTTTCATTTTAATAATCAGTATTAATAACGCGATAATGGCTAGCGCAGCGATCATCAGCAAGTAAGTCGGGTCTGCGGTTGGTACTATTGTGTCCATACTATATTCCAAAGAGATTAATGAGAGTGCTAATTCGAATTCACAAACCTCAATGAGATCAGTAAACTCAAGGCATAAACTGAGCTGAAAAAATAAGCCTTTAATTATATAAGCTTATATTAAGGAATGGTAAGAAAATGACAGGGAAATGCATTATTGTAATGGGTGTGTGCGCATGTGGTAAAAGCAGCGTAGGCGAACTGTTAGCAAAAGTGATGAATGCCACTTTTGTAGACGGTGATGATCTGCATCCGCAAGCCAACATAGAAAAAATGGCTCGAGGAGACCCCCTAAACGATGCCGATAGGGCACCTTGGTTATCACGTATTCGAGATTTGGCTTTCGAATTTGAAACCCAACATAAAACGGTGATCATTGGCTGTTCAGCACTCAAACAATCTTATCGAGATCAAATCCGTAAGGGTAATCAACAGGTCGGATTTTTATATTTAAAGGGTAGCTATGAACTGATTTTGGCGCGGATAATGGCAAGAAAAGGCCACTTTATGAAACAGAACATGGTCGATAGTCAGTTTGCCACATTAGAGGAACCCACTAATGAACCATTAGTGGTAACCGTCGATATTGATGCCAGTATTACAGAAATAGTGCAGCAAGCTTTAGCACAATTTCGTGCTCAGGGATTTTAAGCTAACACGACTAAACGCTAACCTGTGCCAGCTTAAACACAAATATTGTTGAGCTGGCATTGATTGCGATTCTCTAACCTCTCTACACCGGATCTTGGTGAATAATCACCTCTGCATCATCAAACGCCGCTTTAATCGTCAAGCCTGCTTTATCTGCTATTTCATGGGCATCATGCAATGATAAGTTACCCGCTAATTCGATGTGCAACTGAATAAAGGTCGTTTTCCCAGCCTGGCGAGTACGTAAATCATGAATGCCTTGGACGCGAGGATCTTGCTTAGCTAAGGCTTTAATTTTATCACGAGTCTCAGTGTCTAATTCGCGATCAAGCAAGCTTTGAACTGAACGATAACCTAATCCAAGCGCTTGATTGCCGATAAAAAATGCAATGAACACCGCAAACAAACCATCGGCCCACCACCAGCCATATTGCGCCAATATTAGGGCGAACAACACAGCCGCATTCAATAATAAGTCCGACTTATAATGCAATGAATCAGCTTCAACTAACGAGCTCTTAGTTTTTTTCAAAGCATGTCGTTGCAACAAAACAAGGGCAAATGTCATGACTATCGCAATAATAGTCACCACGATACCACTCATGGCATTGGTAACTGGTACTGGATGAATTAACTTTTCGCCGCCATACAATAATAACAATGACGCCGAACCTAAAATAAACGCAGCTTGCGCCAAACTCGCTAATGGCTCAGCTTTTCCGTGACCATATCGGTGATCTTTGTCCGCAGGAACAATGGCATATCGAATGGCAATAAAATTAACTATCGACGCGAGTGCATCAGCAAATGAATCCGTTAATGACCCCAACATACTGGCAGAGCCTGAATACAACCAAGCCAATAATTTGATCACGATAAGGCACAGTGCTGTAGCGACTGAAGCGCGGCTCGCTAATTTGACCCAAAAGTCATATTCAGATGATGTACTCATAAAGACGTTGTCGACTCTTTTTACAGATAATTTAACAGACCTTACTATAGCAAGTTAGCTGGCTGTTTTGGGTAATGTTTTATTAAATAATCTTAAATTGCACCAAGACCTTATATAAAGTCGCAACAGAGACAATGCCACTCCATATAGGCATTAACTAAAAAGCCATTACCCAAAGGTAATGGCGATTATGTTGCTTTAACCATGCTGAACTAGCAACTGATTAACGACGTGGCTTGTGGCCTTTACCTTGTTGAAAGTTATCTTGAAACATTTGTTGCTGTTCAGGGGTCAATAGTTGATAAATTTCATTCTGCATTTTCAAGTGGTTCAACATTTTTTGCATGTGTTGCTGTTGCTTTGCTTGGGCCATTTCAGTGGCTTTCGCTTCATCAAAACCAGCGGTAGTGATTAACGCTAGCATGTCAGCTCGGTGCGCAGCTCGCTGTTCTTTCGTTGGGCGCTCAGGACGATTACCTTGATATTTATTTAACACGGCTTTGACATCAGCTCGCTGTGAATCGGTTAAATCTAACATGCGTAGCATTTTATGCATGCCACCCTTATGACCATGATATCGGTCACCTTTAGCGGCGACATTCTCTGTCTTTACCGTGTTATCAGTAGTCTCTGCCGCATATAACTGGCTGGCTAAGAACGCTGAACTTGCCACTAAGGCCACTAAACTCGTTTTGATGATTGATGATGTTTTCATTGTTAAGTTCCTCGGTATGTATGGGATTTATTGTCTGCCTCAGCAGATTTGATACTCAGTTTACCGAATGCAATGTCAATGAGGGTTAAGACAGAGTAAACCTATGTAAAGAAGGTTTTTCATAGCACTTTAGCGCCAGTAATTCATGATCAAGTTGGCATATTGAATGATAAAAACCCCAGTAATGCGAGCCAGTTAACGTAATTCAGACTTGATCCTTACAGTAATCATATTAGGGCATAAAATCTAACTATTAGCGCTTTAATGGAATAAATTATGAACCGATTGATTGGCCAATTACTGTTACTTCTTTGTGTATTGATATTAGCTCCAAGCTCAATAGCCAGTACCGTGGCCTCAACAGACGACTCAATTTGGTATACTCAGCAAAACCAGCAGCCAGTGGTAAAGCTGCATTTCTTTTGGTCGAAAACCTGCCCTCATTGCCGTGAAGCCCATCCTTTTATTGATGCTCTAGGCGAACGTTTTGACTGGATCGAATTACACGACTACGTCATTAGTGAACCCGGCAATGTTGATAAACTCATGGAAATGGGCCAAAAAACAGGTGTTGAACCCAAATCGGTGCCCTACTTTGCTATTTGTGGTGAGGCCGTAGTGGGTTATAACAGCCATGAAGTAACTGGACGTTTCATTCTAGAGCGCTTGGTTAACTGCTACCAACGCCAAGGTGGTAAAGCAGACATTGGTGATAAGCTTGATGATTTCCTCGGAGCTGCGCCAGTTGCAAGCGCACCACTGTTTGAAACCTGTAGTGACAATAGCGACGATCCACAAGCCGAAGGCTCATGTGGTATGTCATTTGACCAAGCCAGCGACATAGCCCCTGCGCCAACGGTTCAGCCTGTCGACATTCCACTCATTGGCGCTGTACATCCAGAAGAAATGTCATTGCCGGTTCTAACCCTAGTATTAGCAGGTGTTGATGCCTTTAACCCGTGCGCCTTTTTCGTGCTGCTATTTTTACTGAGCATTATGGTGAATGCTGGCAGCCGCAAACGTATGCTGTTGGTGGGCGGTATTTTTGTATTTTTCTCCGGTCTTATCTACTTCGTATTTATGAGCGCTTGGCTTAACTTATTCCAAGTTCTCGGCGGCGGTGATGGCGGTATCATTATCACTTGTGCGGGGGTATTGGCGTTGATAGCAGCAATCGTCAATATAAAAGATTACTTTTATGGCCGAGGCGACGTTAGCTTATCCATGTCGGTGGAAAACCGTGGTTCGCTTATTAAGCGTATGGGGAAATTATCTAAAACCAGTTCATTACCAACAATGATTTTAGGTTCAACTATTCTGGCAATTTTAGCTAATACCTACGAGCTGCTCTGCACCGCAGGCTTTCCAATGATTTACACCTCAGTGTTGTCATTATCAGATCTCGATACCATGCAACGTTACTTATACCTCATCGCTTATAATGTGGTTTACGTTATACCACTGGCCGCTATTGTGATTGTCTTCTCAATGACATTAGGTAAACGCAAACTCACCGAAAAAGAAGGTGAAGTGCTTAAACTGATGTCAGGCATAATGATGTTAGGTTTAGGCAGCATGTTAGTGTTTAATCCTAATGCTCTACAAAATGCGGTCTTCTCGGTCGGCCTGATCCTCGGCTCAATTATATTGACCTTTATCATTGCCAGAATTAAACGCTACATAGTGCAAAATAAAGCGGGGTAAATGTAAAACTGTGCAATGTTGATATGATTTAATCTTGGCATGAGATAAGCTCAATTGATCGAAAAATCTGTATGTTAACGTCAACATACAGATTTTCTTTGTGCCAGAGGACAGTTATGAATCGCATTTTACTTATCGACGATGATATTGGTTTATCCGATCTACTCAGTCAATTACTTGAGTTAGAAGGATTTGCACTAAGCCAAGCTTACGATGGTGAGCAAGGGCTGATGATGGCACAACAGCAAGACTTCGATTTAATCCTTCTTGACGTTATGCTACCCAAGCTTAATGGCTTTGAAGTATTGCGGGCTTTACGGCAGCGCAAACAAACTCCAGTATTGATGCTCACCGCCCGCGGTGATGAAATCGATCGGGTTGTCGGTCTTGAAATCGGCGCCGATGACTACTTACCAAAACCGTTTAATGATCGCGAATTAGTCGCTCGAATTCGTGCCATATTACGGCGTGCACAAACCACCCAACAAGATAGCCAAGCCCATGAAATGATGCAGTTTGGTGATTTACGACTCGATCCGACCCGCCAAGAAACCTATTGCAATGAGCAACTGATTATCCTTACTGGTACCGAATTTTCCTTGCTGTTCAATTTAGTTGAAAAATCTGGCGAGCTGGTGACCAAAGACTCGTTAAGCGAAAATGTATTAGGCAAAAAATTAATGCCATTTGACCGTAGCTTAGATATGCATTTATCTAACTTACGTAAAAAATTACCTGAACGCCAAGACGGCCGCCCACGAGTTAAAACCCTCCGCGGTAAAGGCTATATTTGGATACCGTAATGCTGAAAAACAATCCATTTAATCGGCTGTTTTTTAAATTATTGCTCGGCTTTTGGCTATGCAGTTCGTTAATTATTGCTCTAGTGTCGTTATTACCGCTATTACAACAAAGCCATGATCGCTCACCTTTACCACCCAGCTTAGAGCAGGTGCTAAAAAACATCGCCGAACGAATACAACAGCAACCACAGTTACTCGAAGGCAAAAGCCTCCAACGTCTGCATCGTAATCGCAATAAGGATGGAAGCCGCAACCATGGTCCTATGCGGGTATATTTAACCGACGGCGAAGGACAAGTATTAAATACTCAACGAGTATCACGCGAATTTAGACGTTTTCAGTTGATGGCAGAAGAGGCAGATCAGCCCATTAGCCACCAATTTAGAGATGAATTTATTTTTGGCCCCTATTCTTTTGAGGTCAATGATAAAGCCTATCAGTTATTTGGCCGTTTACCCGATAGTCATCCTCGGCCATGGTTTTTATTCTTTGCCGATAATAAATTACTCACAGCAGGCTTAGCCATTTTATTATCTGGGTTATTATGTGGTTTGCTGGCGTGGTACTTAGGTAAACCATTACGCTCGCTTAAACACAGCGCTAATGCCCTCGCAAGAGGTGATTTATCGAGCCGAGTTGATGCAGCCACAGCGAGTAGACGTGATGAAATGGGCCAGTTAGCCCAAGCGTTCAATGGCATGGCTGACGCAGTACAAACCATGATTAACAATCAGCAACGATTAATGGGTGATATTTCTCACGAACTGCGCACGCCGCTCACTAGACTGCAATTAGCCTTGGCCCTCGGCCGTAAAAAAGGTCAGCAAAGTGAAGAACTAGAACGTATTGGCTATGAAGCTTTACAGCTTGAAGCATTAATCAGTGAGTTACTTACCCTATCTCGGGTTAGCTTGGCCAGCCATGAAAATAAAATCGAGCTCGAATTAGCCGAGTCATTAAGCCAAGTGTTAGATGACGCTGAATTTGAAGCGGAGCAGCAAGGAAAACTATTACAAATTGATATACCAGAGGCACTGCAATTACCTCTTCACCCAAAGACACTCTCGCGCGCCATAGAAAATCTGCTGCGTAATGCAATTTGCTATGCCAACAGTCAAATAACCATCAGTGCGGTCCAGGCGGGTAAACATATACTCATTACAGTAGAAGATGACGGTCCTGGTATCGACCCCAAAGAGCTTGAAGCTATTTTTAAACCTTTCTATCGCCCAGATACCGCAAGAGACAGAAAAAGTGGCGGTTGGGGATTAGGCTTGGCAATCACCCAAGCTGCCATTACGCTACATCAGGGCAGCATAATGGCAGAAAATCTGATTGGCCCGACGGGCAAGCGCCAAGGCCTTAAACTGAGTATCAGTTTACCGGTAAATTAGGCTAGCTAATAAAGGCAACAACTTCACCTGTGCATGCTTATCGTCCTGAATAATGGCATTATCTAAAACCCCTGCACACGCAGGGAACAAGCAAACATCAATAACAGCTCAGTTTCATAAAACGACACAGCTAAATTAACGTTGTAAACATTTAATAGAAAAGCAATTCAACGATAAGCATGTATTTAGGTAAAAATTACCCTTAACTGGCAACATTTTCCGATTAATGTAAGCAGCCTGAGCCGCTTAACCTTTAGGCATACTTATCTTGACCGCTACTAACGTTTAGCAATCACCCATACTGCGTGAACTATCCCTGGAATGTAGCCTAGCAAGGTTAAAATTATGTTTAATAATAAGGTTTTACTTAGCCCTACTTGTAGAAAAACCCCAAGTGGCGGCAGTAAAATTGCGATTATAATACGTAATAAATCCATGATATTCTCCATTTTGAATGACTGAGGTTAGCGGTTCCCCCCAGCGTGTATTAACTAACTTGCATTGATGGTCATAAAGTACAACGCAATTACCAGACCACTATTGCAAGTGTTGCTATTATTACCCTTAATGAGCATCATTTTTAAGCAACGACAACACCGCATATATTGACTTATTAGTATGCCTTTAGTAGAGAAAAATCCCTTTTTGCATGCTGCAAAAACATTAGCGGATAACGCTTACAAGCTTTGGTGTCGGAGACGATTATTTGCTAATATTGAATAAAGACGGGCTTGTACCTTGCGGGTAATCTTATGATTTGTCGATTTTTTTTAAACAGCATTCCTCATTGCAACCACCGCTCATGCTCAACATTAAGTCGATGGATTCTCCTATGGAGTTTAGTCACTACTTTTGTTTGCTTGACCAGCTTTGCGCCTACTTATGCCCAGGCCGCCCCCTCGCCCAACACGGTGAAACAACTCATACAAATTAACGATCCAAGCAGTGCAATCGACATTGAAATACAAGGCTCTGTCGTCAATCTGCATGGCTCCGTCACCGAGCAAGCCAGTAAAGAACGCATACTGCAAACCATAGCCGCCTTACCTGGTGTGACTCAGGTTGTAGATAATATTCAATTACGCGCTATGGAGCCGTTATCTTTAGCTCCTCTGCAGCAAGATGCACGGCAGTTTTGGGCCAAAACCTTACAGTATTTGCCCACCTTAGCCCTAGGACTGGCAATATTTTTGCTACTCTTTTGGCTTTCTCGCCCTATTGCTCGCCTGCTTATTCAGCCCTTAACTTGGGTCACACAGAGTGAGCTTATTCGTTTAGTGATGCAGCGCAGCTTTAGTATGCTGATCATATTATTAGGGCTGTATATATTTTTGCGTCTCGCTGGCTTAACTCAATTTGCCGTTGCCATTATTAGTAGCACTGGGGTAATAGGTCTCATTTTAGGTTTTGCCTTTAAAGACATCGCTGAAAACTTTATTTCCAGCTTACTGCTCAGTGTCCAGCGCCCGTTCAAATTAGGCGACGTCATTGCTGTTGAAGGTCAATTAGGCATTGTAAAAAAAGTCACCGCAAGGGCCACTACGTTAGTCGACTACGATGGCAACCACATCCAAATTCCCAATGCCACAATTTATAAAAACGTGATTAAAAACCTGACCGCAAACCCAAGAATACGGGGCAATTTTATGATTGGTATTGGCTACGATACCAATATTCGTAAGGCTCAGGACATCGCCATGGAGATCATGATGGCTCACCACGGCGTACTAGCAGATCCTGAGCCGCAGGTACTGATAACCAACCTAGGTTCTTCCACTATTAACCTGCAAGTGTATTTTTGGGTTAATGCAGAAACTCATAGTGTTCCAAAAGTGGCTTCAATTTTAATGCGCTTACTGGTGCGCGCTTATGAAGCGAATAAAATCAGCATGCCAGATGATGCTCGCGAACGCATTTTCCCTCAAGGGATACAATTGGTCTCCAGCAGACATCAGCAAGACCAAACTCAGTTAAGTGGCCAACCAATAACGGAGCAAGCTAATTTACCCAATGAGCAAAAAATTTCGGATTTATCCGATGAAGTCCATGATGATGCTAGCGTTGATATCAGCAGCGATACTGATGATATACGCCGACAGGCAGCGCAATCTCGCGATCCAGAGAATGGTGCCAATATTATCTAATAACGATGTTCACAACCTATATTCAGCCTAATATTGGCGATAACAGTAGTAGAATCGGCTGCTAAAGTATCAATAAATAACTGGTCTTTAATTAGCTGTGACTGCCTCAAATACAGTTGTTGCCAAGTCTCCATCAAGGATGATCATTCGTGCTATACCGCCCATTTCACCAAGTCGGCATTGATAACGTCTCGCAGAAAAACCTTGCTTAAGGTATAATTCGTCCCTCTTTTTATGCTTCGTACCTAAGGTTGCTATGTTTCATATTGCCCTTTATGAACCCGAAATTGCTCCAAATACCGGAAATATCATTCGTCTATGTGCCAACAATGGCTCACAGTTACATTTGATTGAGCCATTGGGTTTTGATCTCGAAGAAAAGAAACTCCGTCGCGCTGGACTTGATTATTCCGATATGACAAGCGTCACTCGCCATAAAGACTATGCCGCGTTTTTAGAGGCGATGGCAGGAAAACGGATTATTGCCTGTACCACTAAAGGTAGTCGTCCTCATACTCAAATTGCTTTCCAAGAAAATGATGTCTTGTTATTTGGCCCTGAAACCCGTGGCTTACCAATGGATATTATTGATGCAACCCCACTGGGGCAGCGATTACGTATCCCAATGACCGCCAATAGTCGTAGTTTAAATTTATCAAATTCAGTTGCCATCATTAGCTACGAAGCATGGCGTCAACTGGATTTTGCAGGCGCTGAATAATGAAGAAAACGCTATCCCCAGAAACCCAAAATGATGCTTTAGCGATTGCCAAGGCCACTCAAAAGCCTGGACAAGTTAAAGAACAAACTAAGCTGATTGCCGCGGGGATAGAAAAAGGGATAGCGGAATACAAAAAACGTGAAAAAGCGAAAGCTCGAGAACGTGATAAAGCGCGTAAACAGCAACAGAAAAACAAACATGCGATTCCAAGCAATGATGATGCGGATATGTCTTACAATGAGCCACAGAGTCTACTCAACCCTCTAACATGGTCGTTAGCCGCCTTATTACTCTTGAGTTGGGCTGGATTTGCAGCTTATCTATTTTATCGCTAATTGAATGATTTAAATTAGTTTCTAATCTGTCGGCGGCGCAACCTCTGCCGACGGTTTAAGTAAACTAATGGCTCTAATGACATGATACTGATCACTGTCATCATCTAAATAATGGGCGTTTTGCTGCCACTGCCAGCCTTTTATTGTCGGTTCTGCATCACCAATCACGGGATCAAACTGTAACTGCACTAATGCAGGACGCTGATTTATTTCACCTTTACCTAGAAATGAATAACTGCCCGCTTGCTCGTACAGGGTTAACTGTTGAGATATATCGGCGGTGACGCCATTGGCATACAGCAATAAAATATGATCTTCTTGTTGTCTAAACCACCAGGTCTCGCTGTTTGAAAAGCGGCTACCACGGCTAACACTAATATATAAATTCCGTTGATCAGCCGAACACATTACCGAAGTACTTACCTTTTTAGCAACTGTATTAGGATTAGCTGCATTGCCCTGCCACTCGCCAGCTAATTGACTACAAAATATATCTAAAGTCACTTTGCCTGCATAAGAGGCCGTTGAGTGCATTAGTAACAAGATCGCTGTCAACGGTATTATTGATCGATATTTTGCGCTCATCAAACCTCCACTTATTAACATATCCTTTCACATTGCAAACAGACCAAACTCAATATAGCTAACCCTATCGGCCTCTATTTAGGCGCAGCGAACTCATTGACTCAAAGAATTGAGTTAATGAACTTACTCAATGAACTTACTCGATGAACTTAGCTGCTAACGTTTAGCGTCTAAATTTAATCACATTATCAGTTAGATCCATAAAAAATGGCCCACTTATGTGAGCCATCATAGGATATTACGAATTAACTAACTGACTCGCAACTACTGGCCAAAGCCTGTAGCTGTGATGTCGACTTTAGTGACTGCACCATACTGCGCTGCAACATCAGCAATGTTGTCAGCGTTACCAATCAACACAAACTGTAAGTTTTGTTGCGGGAAATATTGCTTAATCAAACGTTGTGTATCTGCAACAGTAAGCCCATCAACCTTGGCTTGGAATTGATTAATAAAATCATCATTAAAACCATACAAGTACATGTCAGACAATAAACCAGCTAATTGACCACTGGTCTCATATTTAGGTGGAAACTGGCCTTTCACATAGGCTTTAGCAGAATCTAAAGTAGTTTGATCAATGCCCTTTTCCCATAGTCGAGCATAGGTTTTTAAGGCTAAATCAATGGCTTCTTTTGTTGTTGATGATTTAGTAAACGTACTAATTTGAAAAACGCCAGATTGCGCATAAGGGCTAAAACCAGAACGAGCACCATAAGTTAAACCAGCATTGACGCGTAATTCATCATTTAACCATGAGGTAAAACGACCACCTAAAATAGTGTTAACGACAGTTAACCCAACATAATCTGGGTTGTCATAACGAATACCCACGCCACCAATTAAAAAAGTGGTTTCAATTGCATCAGGCTTGTCGACCAACAATACATGCGGCTGAGTTAATGCCGGTAAGTTTTGGCTTAAGTCAGGTTGAACCACAGTTTCTGTGGTCTGCCAATCACCAAAGGCTTTATTAAGCTTGGCGGTCATCTCAGCGACATCAAAATCACCCACCACGTTAATGGTCATGTTACTTGGTTGATAGTAGCCTTTATGAAAAGCGCGTAACTCTGCAACAGACAGTTTAGCGATAGTGTCACTATTACCCGATACCGGATTAGCATAAGGATGTTCACCAAAAACTAACTTATTAAAGTAGCGCCCGATCACGGCTCGAGGGCTTTCTTTTTGCTGTGATAAACCGACGATTTCACGTTGTTTTAGCTTATCAAATTCGGCGCTATCAAAGTCTGGTTGACGTAATACATGACTAAAAATAGCGAGCACGGTATCGACATCTTTGCTCATCATATTGGCACGAATATAACTGCCTTCTAGATCGGCACTGGTATCAATACTGGCACCCATAAAGTCTAGTTGCTGCTCTATGTCTGCCTTAGATTGGCCCGCAGCACCTAGCATTAAACTTTGTGAGGTAATGTACGCCATACCAGAGGTAAGATCATTCACCGCCCCGGCCTTAACCACGGCATCAATGGTCACTAGTGGCACTTCTTTTTGTACCATTAAGGTCACTTTTAAACCATTATCTAGGGTGACAGATTGGTAGCTTGGCATCACAAAACTCGCCGAGACAGCGCTTGGACTAGTAGAGGCACTATCGGCCGTTGATTGCTGCGAAGTCGCACAACCACTTATGGCTAAACTACAAGTTAACGCGATGGCCGATAACGATAGGTTAATATGGGTGTGAGCTATAGTTTTCATTTGTCAGACTCCTCAGTCGCAGCGAGCACACCGACAGTTCGATTCGCTTTAATTAAATAGGTTTGTGCAACACGCTGGATGTCAGCTGGAGTCACTTTGTTATACGCTTCTGGGGCATTAAACAGTTTGGTGTAATCCCCAAAATACAGCTCGTATGTGCCTAAGGTATTGGCTTTACCGTTAATGGTTTCCATGGTGCGGTAAAAATCCATTAGCTTAAATTTTTGACTTTTTCAAGCTCTTGTTGAGTCACACCCTGGGTGGCAATAAGGTTAATTTGCTCAATTAAGGCTTGCTCTAACGTCTCGGCGCTCACGCCTGCATTCGCCACACCCAAAATATAAAATAAATTAGGGTCGAACGACATCGGCATGTAAGTTTCGGCAGCAACCGCTAATTGCTTGTCGACTAAGGCTTGATAAAAGCGTGAGCTATTACCTTCACTGAGCATTGACGCTAACAAATCCAATGCATAGTAGTCAGCATGGCTAGTTGCGGGTACATGGTAAGCCAACATAATGTTTGGTGTGCTCACAGACTCTTTTTTAACAAAGACTCGGCGTTCACCATTCTGTTGCGGTTCAATAGTACGCACAGCTTTTGGCGGTGCTTGGGCAGGAATAGGCGCAAAATACTGATTAGCTAATGCTTTCACTTCAGCTAACTTCACATCACCGGTAATGACCACTAGCGCATTGTTCGGGGCATAGTAGGTTTTATGGTATTGCTGTAAATCTTCTAAGGTCCAAGCAGCAATATCAGACTCATAACCAATCACTGACCAGCTATATGGATGTGCAGCAAAGGCAACACTTTTTAGCGCTTCTTGAATCGTGCGCCAGTTAGAGTTTTCCAGCCCGGTAGTGCGCTCTGACTGCACCACACCACGCTCGCTTTCTACCATCTCAGAGTTAATATCGAGGTTGGCAATACGATCAGCTTCTAAATCAAAAATGGTTTCTAAACCATTAGCAGGAAACCAATCTGTATACACTGTCATGTCTTCTGTGGTGTAGGCATTATTCGCGCCACCAGCAGCTTCCATTGTGCGATCAAACATTTTCGGGCCAAACTTTTTAGAACCGTTAAACATCATGTGTTCAAAAAAGTGTGAAATGCCAGTAATGCCAGGCACTTCATTACGCGAACCGACTTTCCAAAAAATATACATGTTGGCATTAGGGATAGAGCTATCCTCCAGCACCATAATCTTCATGCCATTGTCTAAGGTAAAGCTATTGATGTCTTCAGCTTGTGTTGCTAACACGGCAGGCGCACTCAGTACGCCTATCGTCATCAGCAACGCCATTATCTTACGGGTCATATCTCGCTCCTTTTGAGCTATCATCCACAGGTTTATCTAAAATGGGTTTTATTGTGCGACGCTTAATGCGGTTAAGGCAACTTGCGTCATGGTTTGCACACCTACTCTCAAGGCACTTTCATCAACATAAAATGCGGGTGAGTGGTTGCTGGCAACTTGACTGATATCTTGGTCCGCAGGTGTCACACCTAAGAAAAAGAACATCCCCGGCGTTTGCAGCGCGTAATACGAAAAGTCTTCCGCACCAGTCATTAGCCCGGGCTCTATTAACATATTGTCACCCACCACAGAAGCAATAACAGGGCGCATTTTACTGACTAATTCTGGGTTGTTAACGGTTACTGGGTAACCAGATTGGATAACAGTTACCGCCGTAGCACCTAGGGTTTTAGCCGCATTAGCAGCCACTTCAGCTAATTTAACTTTAATGTCGGCACGCATCTGTTGATCAAAGGTACGAATGGTTCCGATGAGCTCTACTTCATCGGGAATAATGTTCGATCGAATTCCACCATTAATGGCCCCAAAACTCACCACTGCAGGTGCTTTGGTAATATCAACTTGGCGACTAATAATGGTTTGCACACTGTTAATAATTTGCGCTGATGCCACAATAGGATCAGCACCACTCCAAGGACGCGAGCCGTGGGTTTGCTTGCCAGTAACCTTAATCGTAAATGAATCTTCACTTGCCATCGCAGGGCCAGAACGCAAGCCTATTACGCCAGAGGGCATACTCGACGTAACGTGCATTCCAAAGACTTGATCGGGTTTACGCTTGGCGAATAAACCTTGCTTGAGCATTAACTCTGCGCCGCCTTCTTCACCTTCTGGAGCCCCCCTCTTCGGCAGGCTGAAAGATAAACATTACGTCACCAGCCAAACTGTCTTTTACCTTAACTAAATTGTCGGCAACGCCCATCAACATGGCAACATGAGTATCATGGCCACACGCGTGCATGACGCCAACTTTTTGACCGCGATAAGTATCGGTGACTTTAGATGCAAAAGGCAAATCAACGACTTCAGTTACGGGTAAGGCATCCATATCGGCACGTAAAGCAATTAAAGGCCCAGGCTTACCGCCTTTGAGTATCGCTACCACGCCGGTATGGGCAATACCGGTTTGCACTTCAAGCCCCAAGGACTTAAGGTGTTTTGCAATCACCTCACTGGTACGAAACTCTCGGTTAGATAATTCAGGATGTTGGTGAAAATCGCGGCGCCATGCAATCACTTTACTTTCAACTTCAGCGCTTAACTCTGCGGCATTGGGCACACTTGCTACGGTTGCTGCACTGTAAACACTGGAGGCAAATAAGCTTGCAAATACTAAAGCGAGAGAGGTCAGGCGCATGTCCATTCCATTGGTTATTATATGAGTACAACAAAACTACCTTGAAATGACAATTTTGTTAAATTTTTTACTCAATTGCTAACAAGTCAATTGTATCTATTTATTAACGCGCAATGGTCGCGATTAAGCTTATGAACTTTCATTGGGCTTAAGAAGTGGGATAAGTGAGGGCAAATAACAATATTTGGCCTATTTCACATCAAACTTTACCCATAGTGAGCCTATTGCAAGTCAGGGCAGCATTATTAGTGATACTGAGGCCTATCCAATAAAGATTGATATCCCGAGCTGATATTTATAACTCATCATGCAACTCAATCAACCATGATTGAGGCAATACTAACAAGCGGGCAGGTGAAAAAATACCACGTCGCTGTCGATCACCTCAAGCTGCCAGCCTTGTTGCCGCGCTATCCATTCAAAGGTTTCTAGGGCGTAAAAATTAATATGAGTCGGGTCGATTTTATAGTGCCAGTTGATAAATCCATCAAGGTCCGACACCCGCTTGGTCATCACGGCCAATATGCCACCTGGGAGCACTAATTGGCTTAATTGCTCGACTAACGCCTGTGCATCGGCAATGTGCTCAATCACTTCGGTTAAACAGACAAAATCATACTGCTGACTTAGTACTCGAGTATCTGGGTGATAAAACAAATCATAATTAGCAACGTTAATACCGTGCTTTGCAGCCATTTGACTTAATACCGCCCCTTCGCCGCAACCAAAATCTAATCCATTTGCATTCGGTTTTACGCGGGTCAATAACGGAGTTAAGGTGCGGGATAAAAAATGTTGATAACCCGCATCGGCAAAGTCGTTATGGTGGCAATCGTAGTGAGCTTTCTCAGTGGCTTCATCCCAATAAAACGCCGTTGGAACTGATACCATAAAACACTGCGGACAACGAACATAAGCTCTTTTTTTATCTTGATGAAAAGCTACGGTGTCATGGTGACATAAAGGACAAGACGACAAAGGGATGCTCCAAAATAAGCCAAATACAGATAATTAACGCACTCACACTATTCAGATTGAACAGGCTCAATACTGGTTTCTTTAGGGATTTTGCGAGTTTGAGTTGCAGCCTCTTGCGCCTGTTGTAAATACTTCTGCTGACGGGTTAAACGCTCATCAGATTGGACTCGGGCTTTTTCGAGCTGTTGTGCTTCCCAGTCATTAGACTGCACTTTTGCTAATGCTTTTTGTTCACGTTCTGCGGTGGCTTTGGCAGCCTCACGCGCTTTTTGCAATTGTGTTTGTTCAAGTTCAGCCGACTCTTGACGTGCTTGCTCGCCCTTTTCAGCCAAAGTCATTTTTTTATGTGGCTTATCTGCCGCGACGGTAACGAACGCTAATGAACTCGCAGTAACGAGCAAAATCAATGAGCCTATCAGCCGATTTTTCATATGGTCTATCCTTTGAGTTTATCGCCGTTATAACGCTCACGAACCAGAGCAGGCATAGCCGTTAACTTATGTTGCACCATTGCGTTAAACACTGCAAATATTGGCGCAATGTCTGCTGCAGGATTTAATGCAACCAGAGTGTAGGCAGCCGCTTCGAGGGTTGACAGGCTGTCGCTGCGTTTCGCTTTACGAATAACATATTGCGACTCATCTTCACATTCTAGATGCAATGAAGGGTAATTAAGTAACCACGGATTGAGCTGCAACATTCGGTATGCTTTACGCCAAGTACCGTCAACTAAAATAATAATCGCCGCCTCACTCGCTCCAGCCTCGGCGACAGTTTGACTGTGCTCATTAGGGTAAACCACATAAATTGGCTTCGTTTGCGCAGCTAAATAATGTTGCAGCTCAATAAAGTCCGTGGCAGCCTCACCCACGTAAATTTTCATCTGCGGCATCACCAGCTTCAATAACCTCACGGTATTTTTAGCATGACCCACTTCAGATGGGTGCTGCATCACCACTACCTCGGTATTTGAAGATACCTGTTTGATCGCATGACACACGCAAGCCGACTGTGGATATTGGCAATATATACAATAACTTCTGCTCATTTTTTGTCTTATCTTGTTGCAAACATGTAAAGTTAAGTTCAATATGCTTGGCTTTACACCATAACATCTCAAGGAAGAACCACTATTATGACAGGAATTATGACAAGAACTATGACAAAGATGTCTGTGGCATTAATGCTCGCATTTGCCACAAGTTCCGTTTATGCCGCTCAAAATAATGACTACCATCACGAAGCAGAAATCGGTTTTTTAGACTCATCAGGTGAAGCGGATGGCCTAGTTAACGCCAATTATCACTATTATTTTAAAGCGGTTGAACAAGCTGAAAAACCCTACGAATTAGCCGCGTTCTTTAATCAAGGCTCAACTATTTCAGCGCGTTATGCCACGACTGACATCGAAGATTTATATAATATCTCTGGAGAATACGTTTTTGACTCAAAATGGTTTTTGGGGGCTGGAGTCACCCAGTTAAGTACAGATAATGCTGTATCTGACACCACAACATACGAGATTATTGCAGGGTGTTTTTTTAGCGAACACTCAAAGTTATCCTTGAACTACGCTACCAACTCAGAATCAAAATCTAACAATGGCGCATATCTAGAATATGAATTTGAATCATATTTTAGCCAAGATATTGATGCTATAACGTTAACTTACGAACATTTTATTCCATTACAATCAACCGCTGGAGTGTTTATAACTGGGGCTGTAGGTTATCAAAACCCACAATATACCAACAACGAAATTCTCACCCAAGTTGATGGACCTACTCCGACTATAGTGGAAGATTCTAAATTAAACTTTGAAAATGACATTTATACTGTTGCAGTGTTTGCAGATTGGTATATCAATAACGCATGGTCTGTGGGTGCGACTTACTACCGGGCAGATGTAAATACTGATTTCAGCAGCAGTAATATTGATGACTCAAATCAAAGTAGCCACAGCAACAACATCACTGAAACTGGTTTAAATACACGTTACTTCTGGCATTTTTCAGATGTGTTCTCGGCTAAGTTTTCGCTAGAACATTATTTCGAGAATAGTGAATATAATAGTGATTCAGAAACTAATTTTGGCGTAGCAATTAACGCCCGCTTTTAAGTCTCACCATATTGAAGCAAAAAAATACCCGCGGAATGTGGTTAGCATTCTGCGGGTTAAAGGTGATGTTACTAAAGCTTAATTAATCGTGTTGTAATTGTTCTTGATGCAAATGACTTAAGCGATTCATTGCCATAATAATCAGCAATACCGAACTAAAACCGCCCATCACTAGTGCGATGGCATAAGGCGCAGGTATATCGGTTAGTTGGATCAACGCCGTCAGTATTGATGCCCCACTCATTTGAATACATCCCAGCATAGCCGTCGCAGTACCTGCTCGCTCACCGAAAGCTGACAATGCCATACTGGTTGCAGGGCCAAGTAAAATAGCAAAGCCAACACACAAAATCATCATCGGAGCCATAAACGCTATTGCGGCGGCTAAGCCTGCTTGTGGACCGGCAAAGTAAACCGCTGCTTCAATAACTGCAGCAAGCAGCATTAACGACAAAGCTACCACTACGCCAGGTCTATTCCCAATACGCTTAACCAACACTGGAGCGGCAAAACACGCGACAATATTGATGGCAGCATTAAGGCCAAACAGACCACTGAAGGTTAATTCTGAGATGCCTAAGTGACCAATTATCCACACAGGTGAGTACGACACGTAACATAATATCGATGCCATCGCGATCATGCAGCAACTGGCATAAAACATAAAGTGTGGGTCACCAATAACCGGCTTATAACGACTCCAACGGTATAAAGGTCCTGTGCTGTCGGTATTTAATGGACGCGTTTCAGGGAAACGGAACCCCACTAAAAACAACACGAAAATGGCATACAAAGCCATAAAAATGAAGGTAGAACGCCAGCCAAACTGTAAGGCTAATAAGCCACCAAGTGTTGGAGCCAGCGCGGGCACCACACAAATGGCACCATTGAGATAACTGTACATCGACACGCTTTCTTTGCGGGAATAGCAGTCACGTACCGCGCTAAAGACCACAATAGAGGTTGAACATGCGGCTAACCCTTGAAAAACTCGAGCAATCTGCAACCATTCAAATTCAACCGCGTAAGCACCTAATAAACTGCTAATGCCATAAAGCACAATCCCAAATAACGCGACAGGTTTACGACCAAAACGGTCGGCGAGTGGACCAATTAAAATTTGCCCTACGCCCATCGCAAATAAAAATAACACTAAGGTGGACTGTACTTCACTGTTAGAAACACCATATTCCAATGCCATTGCAGGCATAGACGGTAGATAAATATCAATAGCTAATGGGCTTAACAGCACCATAAACATTAACAGTGGCAATAAGTTACGACGCATAAACTTCTTTCTCTTAAATTTTTAATGCACAAAGGTCACCCTTAATAGGGCGTTATAATAAGCCAAATGGAGGTATGAATGAAAATGATATAAAATCCAAAGTGAATTTCCATTTGAGAATATCACATGAATTTAGACAATCTGGCTCGGGTCGACCTTAATCTATTAGTCATTCTCCAAGTATTACTTGAGGAGCAAAGTGTGACTCGAGCAGCTCATCGATTGCATGTCAGTCAATCGGCGGTGAGTAAAAGCTTAAATCGTTTGCGAGAAACATTAGATGACCCACTATTTCAACGCACAGCGCACGGTTTAAAGCCCACGGCTCATGCAGATGCATTAAGACAGCAACTGCCGTTAGTGCTGCAAAACTTATATCAACTTACCCAGCCTCCCACTTTTTATCCCGCGACCAGTAACCGCCAATTCTCATTATCTATGGTTGAAAGTGCTTATGAAACCTTAATCCCCTATTTTATCGGGCCACTATTGCAACAAGCACCGTCAATAAAATTAGATTCCTATGTCTGGACCGAAAAATCTATGCAAGATCTACAGCAAGGGCAAATCGATTTTGGCCTGGCTGGCAGAGATATTTATCCACAAACTGATGTCAATATTGAAAAAGTACCCGAAGGTATAGAATCACAAACACTATTTAACGACCATCAAGTTTGCCTAGTGCGTAAAGATCATCCTATTTTACAGCAAGTAAAAGCGGGTCAATGGGATCAAGCTCACTACCTTAGCATGTCTCATGTTCAGGTAAGATGTGAAGGCAACGATTGGTGGGCTCTCGATTATCATCTGGCCAATTTAGGCTTACATCGTCATCTATCGACTACAGTACCAGACTTTTATGGTGCGGCCAGCGTCTGCGCGAATACTGATTTAATTTTTACCTTGCCATCAAGTTTTGCTCATCATGCTCAAAAGCTCTATTCACTGGTTTCTATTCCCTTACCGTTTGAATTTATGCCAATGGCTTATGTGTTTCTATGGCATGAAAGAAATAACCAAGAACCAGGGCATCAATGGTTTCGTAATATTATTTTCAACAGTGTCCAACGAGCTATCGCGAATCAACACATGAGTAAAAATGATTACTGATACTTTTACTCGATCCCGCTCAAGCGGGTCATTAGCAAGTATTTACCTTAGATAGTTGAGCGCCAAAGCGTAAACATTAACCGAATTTAACGTGACATATTATGTCTCAGCAATGCAGACTGTATTTAAATCATCGTTACTGATTTATAGGTAACCTTTTTAGACCCCATTTTCAGGCTAAGTGTACCCAGGAGCTACTATGAGATTTAATCAATCATTCCACACTGCCAATTTGAAAAACAGGTTCACTAGCATGAACCCTATTTTGACATTACTGATGCTGTTTGCCATCGCATTGACCACCATAGTGTTATTACCGTTTTTATTGTTGTTAGGCTTATTAAGCTTTATTACTTTACAGTTGCTAGGTAAAAAAATATTGCAGAGAAAACAAGCACAATCCCAACAAGGCGATATCTACCAAGGCAGTGCGGATGTGCAGCGCGAACAAACAGCGCCATACGCTGATATGTTCAGTCGTGCTAAGCCCAATCAATCACAACGCAATGGACGTACGTTTGAGCATCAAGCAGATTAACGAACCGCAAATTGCACTTAGTGAAGATCCATTAGCGGCTGCGATCATTAATCAACATGACCGCTGCCTAAGTTGATGTAACTGTTATCTTGATTATCGCTAATTGCCAAACGCAGCAGTCCTTTAGCACAAAGCGAATGTAGTGATAGCCCAAATGTGAGCAAGCGGCCTTTGCGCGGGTGATGAAGAGATCAAAATGCAAACTTAAAAATAAAGCGAAGTCAGAGACTTCGCTTTAGGATTAAGTTAATTTTGTATACAAGCAGTAAAGACTAAAAGTTATAAGTGACACCAAACATCACGTTACGGCCCATTAGCGGAGCGTAGTCCTTAAGTAATGAAGTATGTGGTCTTGCTTCTTGATTCAATAGGTTATTTGCTTTGACATAAAGCAACATATCACCCGAATTCGTGTATAAACGATAGGTAACCGCTGCATTTGCTAAAGCATAACCTGCTGTTTCAGTTTCATTTTCTGCTGTATCAGTTTGTTTACCATAACCAATCGCGGCAATTTCCGCGTGCCATTGCTGTTGATCATAGTTTAACGTTGAGCCTATACGCATAGGCGGCATGAGCGGTAAATTACCACCATCAACCAATTTGCCGCGAGTGTAATCACTGAACATATCTAACGACCAATTATCATTGAATGGGATAGTGGCCTGAGCCTCAAGTGAATATAACTCAGCATCATCTTGGGTAAATTGATATACGGGTAAATCACCTTCTGGATCAGCGCCAACAATATCAGAGGCAATTAAACCGGTATTTTTCTCGTAGTAGAAATTGTTCACTCTGTTATAAGCCATGCTTAATGAACCAGTCCATGCCCCCTCTAATTTACGTAAGGTTAGGTCGATATTATTCGCGATCTCTTTGTCGTTATTACCACTGTCAGTCATAATTTGACCGTTTACAATGGTAAACTGTGAACCGATCTCAAAGCTTTGCGTAGCATCATGAGGTCCGAAGCTGTAAAGCTCTTCGGCGGTTGGAGAACGCTGAGCTCGAGTCAAGGACAAACCTAAATTGTACGACGGTGCGAAATCCCAAACCATTCCTGCCGACAAGGTCAAATCATTGTCGACTAAATCTTCAGCTTGATAGTTTTGCTCACCATTAATGGTCTCTAAAATCATCCCCTCTGGCGCTAAACGATAATGTTCTATGCGTCCACCGAGTTCAAAACGAAAATCTCCGACTTTACGCTCCTGGACAATAAAAGCCGCCAAAGTATCTGTTTTACTGTTTGGCGTGAGCGCTTCCTCGCCCTCAACAGAAAAGTCACGGTGAACCATATGCAATCCCATGGTGCCTTGCCATTCACCCCAAGGGTTATTGTTCAGGCTTAAGCGCGCCTCACTTTGTTTATTAAAGAAAGTGGTGCCTGCAACGCCATCTTCTTCTTCTGAGTGTTGATAGTCAGTATAACCAGCATCAAAACGCAACTTACTAAAACCAGCAAATGGGTCTAATAAGCCGCTGTGTAACTGCCACGCAGTTTTCTTTAAATCGATGGTGATATCCGCAGCATCAGCCTCGCCGCGTCCAGGAATACCGTAGTTAGATTCGGTTCGAGCACCTGATACGCTGACAAATCCAGTATCTGCGGTATAACCAACACCAGCAGCATAGTCATCGAGTTTCAAGCTACTGTTATCGAGTTTGCCATGGGTTTCGGGCATATCGACAATTGCATTACCAGGGATATCAACATCATCGGTAACGCGATGAGTACCATCTAAATGCCAATTGAACTGACCATTGCCACCATCAATATCGCCGTTGAATGTACGACCATTACTGGCAGTATCGTAGCGAGTACCAAGTTGTCCTGAAACGCCATCGACAGGCGCCTCGTGGTATCGCTTATCGACCACATTGACCACGCCACCAATTGCGCCGTTGCCATAAAGCAAAGTGCCAGGACCGCGAAGAATTTCAATCTGTTGTGCCGATGCAGCCTCAGTGGTTACTGCGTGATCCGCAGATACAGTAGATGCGTCACCTACAGAGAGACCATTTTCAAGTACTTGCACACGAGGGCCGCCCATACCACGGATAATAGGACGACTGGCCCCAGCACCAAAGTGGGAAGCTTGTACACCGGGGAGTTTTTCTAGGGTATCGCCAAGCGTGGGTTCGATATTAAGTTTAAGCTGATCTTCGGTAAGTACACTTATTGGTGTGGTACTTTCGAGTGCCGAACGCGCAAGAGGTGATGCAGTGACCACGATATTTTCCATTATGGCCTGCTTGAGTGAAACATCCTGTTTAATCACACCTGTAGTTATCTGCAAATCCTGATCAACATGCTTAAAATTATCATCACTTACGTGCAAATGCACATGGCTATTATCGGCAACGGTTAACTGATACTGACCTTGTGAGTTAGTCATTGTCCGAGGGCCACCATCAATGCTGACTTGAGCACCAACAATAGGTGCGCCTTGTGGGTCGGTGACTTGGCCTTGTAGTTGCGCAGCCATAACCGGTGAACATACGCCAGCAACTGCTAGCGCTATAGAAGATAATGCAAGTTTCATTGTGCCTTTCCTTTAGATAAGCAAAAAATTATAAATTTTTATATTGTGATATTGCTTAAAAAAGGCTGGGAGGAGCACGAACATTGAAGTGACGTAATACCGACAAGCTAGGTTGTTGATAAGGTATATGCGCAATATATTCCGGCTGTTGCAATCCCATCGGCGGCATGCGCAAAGATGATGGACCGGCATTTAGGTTATGACCAAAATCGCACACAATACAATGAGTATGCTGATGTTCCAGACCGTGCTCAGCAGAATGCAGCAGCGCGAATGATTGTATTACAATCAGCCATACGCCGAGCAGTAGCCATAGCCACTTTTTGTGAGTCTGAAACATTGAGTGAGTCATGATTATTCTACGGGTCAAATTCATCTTAATCGGATTATTGTCCGAATGATTGATTTAATAGATCCTAATTTATGCTCTCACCCTACTTGATTTTTTAGTCTGTCGTCTAGTGGCTTTTAGTAACAAAACTTATTTAATACTCATTCCATTAAAAATCTGCTCAGTTAACAATGATTCAGCACTCTCTAGACAAATAACAGCATTGAAGGCTTTCTCTATCTAGCCAGCGTATTAAGCTGCGTAGTGTGAGTAATATCAGCAGCTAGAGTGTTAACGTTGAAAGGATTAACGGATTAACATCCATGATATTCAAGCATCATGCCCGCCAGCAACTTACCTTACAGAAGTAAGCTCTTGGCCTGTTGCAAGGTAATTAACTCTTCTTCAGTGGGGTTGAGTGCGATGACACTGTCAATCTGCATGGCTAATGATTGCCACAATGGCTCGATGACTTGTCGGTGTTCCTCATTAGCATGCGTTCTAGCGAGTGTGAGTAGATATGCGGCTTGTACTACATCGATACGGCCTAAAATACCGTCAGCTAGCGCCACGCTTAACTCTATCATTGCACTCACATTGTGGCCGTACTTAATCGCCTGGTGTAAGTAATGTTCGGCCTTAGTTCGTTGTTGTTGGCTGGCATTGTCATCGTGCAAAATATCACTGCCACAATGTAGCATGGCATCAACCTGCCCTTGCTCAGCGGCTTCGTTCATCCATTGCAGGCTTGCAGGTACGTCTATATCGCATCCTAGCCCTTCGACTAGCATCAAAGCTAAATGATATTGGGCATTAGAATATCCGGCTTTCGCGGCTTTATTCACCCACAAAAATGCATCTTCAAATTGTTGGGTTTGATAAAACAACACTCCAAGATTTGACATGGCCTCAGCATTTTCAGCATTGGCGGCAAGGGTTAATAAACGCTCGGCTTGGATCAGATCAACACTAAATTGAGAGCTGCCAACAAGGTAGAAAAAACCCAGTAATGCTTGTGCTTCGACAATGCCTTTTTCGGCAGCCTTAGCAATAAGTTGCTCACCTTCAATTGGATTTGGATGACCACAATATCCATGTAATAAGCTCACACCATGCTCAAATAATGCTGCTTGATCCTGAGTGGATGCTAAAGCAAACCAATAACCCGCTTGTGCAAACGCGTCCGCGCAGAGTTTCGCGTTGATGTTTTTTCTGTCATTGAATCAACATCATTAAACGTAGAACGAGCCAGTAATACTTGGGCTAAAGCCTGTTCCTGCTCTTGTAGCATTAAGCCTTTGGCTTTTAGAGACATACCAACTAAATACTGTGCTTGCGCGTCGTTATCCATCACTGCGCGGTAACATAAATCACGCCCAGCAAATGAGTCAAAAAGCGTCAAATTGATACCTAGGTGCTGATTGCTGTACTAATGGGTACAGTTTTTTAATCAATTGCAAAATATGCTCAATCGACTTTTCTGCAATCGTCACGAGTTGTGCTTGGGTTAAATGGTATTTTTCTGGATGGGCACCACGGTTACCGTCACTGCGAAGCCGGTGTAATGCGCGCACAGCTGGCGGATCAATTAATCGTGCTTGATGTAATTGTTCAATTCGGTCGTACAAATTAGGGCTAGTGAAAATAAGCCCATGGGGAATGGCGAGTTGGCTAGTGAGCTTATGGGTAAAACTGCGAATATACACTAGCGCTTGAGTAGGAATATCACGGACATAACTTTTGGCTAAACGATAATCGTCGCTAAGCTCAGTAGAGAAACCATCAATAAACTCAATATCATTTAACAATGGTCTCTCCTTTTTGAGTGTCTACAAGCTATTATCCCTCGGTGATGTCAGCATCCGCAGTTTTACGATTGACCATATACAATCTAAACAAAGCGATGTTAACAAACAAACCTAAGAATGAAAAAGTCGCTTCTACGATAAGTTGCAGTGGAAAGCCAACTTGCATCGCGACTTGTGAAAACATGCCAGCCAATAAAGACAATGGCACGTATAGCATTAATACTGCAATGGTTTTAATCGTGATAGGGCCACTAAATTTAAAGCTGCTCTTAATCGCTTCAAGGGGCGTTAAACGTTCAACCACTACCATAAAGTTCACGTATGCAAGCCGAGAAAACAAATATAAGCTGACTAATAGACCAATTAACCACAACGGGCCAAATGCAGCAAAAATCATTACCGGCGCTAAAATGGCTAAGCCAGAAAATACACCAGCTAATAATAATGGTGGTACAAATGGCAAGCTAGCTTTCAATATTTGTCCCGGCGCAAGATCATGCCCTTGAGAGCGTAGCTCTAAATAGAGTGTTAAAGCCGCAATTAAAAATGAAAATACTAACAACAGTACCATCATTGCCGCAGCATGAACTGCGCCAAATTGTGGGTTTTCAGCATCAGCCTGCATCATTTCATTACCTAGCCAAAGTTGGATAGCGACTTGGATTAATAGTAATGGCAATGTCAGTATGGCAAGCTGACGGATGTGGTTTCGAAAAAAGTTAAATGCTTCAGTCAAAATTGCAAACAATGACATGTGGGTTCCAGTAATCTATTAACGACAAATATTGCGCTTAGGATACCCAAAAAAAAAGCATTTTGCACAAGTCTAATGAGCAAAAATCGTGATCATCTGTCGCATTTATGTAAATCAGGCTAAAATGACCCGAAGTTTAGACATTGAATGGCATGATAGGACACTCACTATGAAATTAGCATCCGCATTACCGGTACTGGTTACCGTATTGATATTCTCGGCACCGACATCTGCAGGCTGGTTGGATAACGTGACTGAAATAACTAAAAAACCAGCAACAGAACAAGCTAAAGCCATTGCACAGCCAGCAGCATCAGAGCAATCAAGTGCATTAGTGAGCAGCGTTATGTCGCAACTTGGATTATCTCAAACTCAAGCTGAAGGCGGATTAGGATCATTGCTTAATTTGGCCCAAACCAATTTAGGTAACAATGATTTCAGTCAGCTAAGCAACAGTATCCCCAATGCTGATGGGTTAATGGCTGCAGTACCTGCGCTATCATCGGATAATGGTATGTCGGGATTATTATCAAAAGCAGGTAATTTAGGCTCTTCGTTACAAGGGAGCGCTATGGTATATGATGCTTTTGAAAAACTCGGTATATCAAAAGACTACATTGTACCTATGGTTGATATCGCTAAAAACTATCTTCAGCAAAGTGGTGGTGAAGGCACAGTGGATTTATTAATGAAAGGTCTAGGTTCAATCTTATAACCTGCTTTCAAGAGCCTAAATTGTTAACCCAAGCAACACTTGGGTTAACATAATTTAATCCCAAGCTATTCGCTTGGGATTATCATTTTTGCTAGCATCAAAACGAACAGTAATATTGGACAGCCTAATTATGATCGCAAAACTAAAGCACTTTATCCAATCCCATACTCAAGAAAGTAGCCCAGAAGACAAGGTAAAACACCTCAATCTTGCGGCAGCAACGCTGTTGCTTGAAGTTGTCTATGCAGATGAACACTTGGCATCGTCGGAAGCCGCTTTGCTACCCGCAATGCTGGTTAATACACTACATATTAGTGCAGATGAAGCCTCTGAACTGATCAATGAAGCTAAACTCAGCCGCCATAATGCCACCTCATTATTTGAGTTTACCACTGAGATCAACAGTCAGTTTAGCGTTGAAGATAAGCAGAAACTACTGCTTGCGATGTGGAAATTAGCCTATGCCGATGGTGAATTGTCGCAATATGAAGACCAAATTATTCGCCGCACAGCTGATTTACTGTATTTAAAACACAGTGAACTGATTCAAATGCGCAATATCGCCATGGAAATACGTTAAGTCATGGCCAATTAGCCTTGGGTATTACTCATTAAATACTTACGCGTAAGATGGGCTTTTTGCCAAAACATAAATGGCGCAATCACTAACACCAATACCGTGGCGTAAATCATATTACTGCCAAGGGCAATGCCCAAACCAATACAAAACACACAACCTGCAATAACTAATGGCAAATATCGTTTACTGAGTAATTTAGCCGCTGACAACATCGCCAGTAAGTAAATAATCACAAAAACGCCATTGCTCCATGCAATTAAGTCTTCTAATTCTTGCGAGCTAAAATAGGTAACAACAATCACCACCGCCATTGAGCCCAAAATCGCAAACAAGGCTCTAAAAGGGACTCCATGTGGGTTTAACTTGTCGAAATAGCGCGGCAAAATACCTTCTTTACTAAAACTCCACAATAAACGGGCGGCACTGGCAGCATAGACATTGACAGTGGCTAAACCGCTAGCTATGCCTAAAATACCAATAATATAGGCGCCATATCCACTGAGAAAAGTGTTTGATAATAAATAATCAAATGCCGATATCATGGCTAAGCCGGCACCCTCTGTTGGCACCATGAGAAGTAAAAACGTGCAGGCTAAGTAAATAACCCCAACCAATACCGTGCCCATCATCATGGCAGGCAGCAAATCTTTATCCGGCTGACGAAAATCACTGGCCAAATGCGTCATGGCTTCGATGCCTAAAAAGCTCCAAAAACCAATGCCCATGGCTAACATCACCCCACTAAATTGCGGATGGCTACTGTGGGCAAAGTTTTCTAGCTGCCCAACATTTAAGCCACTGGCTCCAAATAATATTGCCACAACCGCAACAATCAATAGTGTCAGCATAAACTGTAACTTTGCCGACACTTGAATACCTTTAATATTGAGCAGCAGTAACACAGCAACAATCAATAACTCTGCGACTAATTGACCTAGCCCTGATATTGATATCAGTGCTTCTAAAAATTGAAAGGTCATCAAAATTGCAGCAGGTGCTCCAATGGGGATAACTAATAAAAAGATTAGTCCAATGGTTCTTCCTGCGGTTGCACCAAATGCCTTTTCAATAAAGTAAGCAGGACCAGAAGCATGAGGAAAACGACTGGCTAACAAACCAAATACTAATGCGACAGGGATAATTGCTACCGTTAAGAGTAACCATGCTAATAACGAGGCTGAACCCGCTACCTCTATGGTCATTTGCGGTAAAATAAATATCCCGGTGCCTAACAAAGTGGTGGCCATTAAGCCTGCACCTTGCCAGCGGCCTATTGTTGCATTCATTTGATTCATTATTTTATTCTTACTGAAATAGGTGGCGACATTATAAGGCCAAACAGCAAAACATTCTGCGGGTTAATTGGCTCAAGTTGCTTTACTAAACCGACATAATGACGGAAAAGTGACAACTTTCCATCATAATGACAGAATAGAACGATAGTACTCAATTACTGAGATATAAATCATTGGATAAATTTGATAAAGCGATTGTAAGCGAATTACGCCTCAATGCTCGGCAGAGCATTTCGTTTATTGCCGAAAAAGTGAGTTTATCGCGCAGCGCTGTGACAGAACGAATCAAGAAGTTGGAGCAAACGGGTGTTATCCGTGGTTATCAGGTTTTACTGAGTGAGTCGCAAAAGCAAGGGGTATCAGCCTACTTTGAAATTCAGCATCGTTGCGCCCGTTGCGCTGAAGTGATTCATATTTTTACCACAATACCGGAAGTGATTACCTGCCAAGGCATCACAGGAGACATGGATTTACTGGTCTATGTACATGCTAACTCAATGCAGCGATTGCATGAAATCCGTGAATTTATCGATGCTCAGGCTGACATAGTCAAAATAAAAACTCATGTGGTATTAAGCGAGTGGATTAACAATCAAGCATAAAAAAAGCTCTGTATAAACAGAGCTTAATAGTTAAGTGTCGTGACTAGGCTAATTGTTTACCTATCTCTAAACCCTTACCGCGTAATTCATCGAATCGGTCGGCTAATCCATCCATATCCATCTTGATGATACCCGCTTCATGATTGGCCTTTCCGGCTAACCAAGCAGTAAACGATTCTTCATCTCGATCATCATCCCAGTGACGAAAGACTTGGTGCGATAAATAAATCACCGAAGCAAGTTTAGATGCAGGTTTTGCCGCTAACGGATCTCGTTGATATTGAATGCCTTGTACCAATGATGGCGTAAATTTCCAGGTCTTAGCTAATAATGCCCCGACAGCAGGAGAGTCAAAACCGAGTAATTCGGTTTCAAGTTGCTGTTTATCCCCACCCGCTTGCACTGCGAGTCGAATGTTAGCTGACATCTTAGGCTCAACGACAGCAATTAATAAATCGCCAATATTATGTAAAATTGCGCAGGTAAAGGCTTCATCTGGAGGAACACCACAGCGCTTAGCCATTTCTTGCGCATATAGCGCCTCTTCAAATGTCTCGCCCCAAAAATCAGCTAAGTCAACACCATCAACATTGGGAATGGCACCAATTACCGCAGAAGCAATAACTAAGGTTCGTAAGGTTTGCATGCCTAAGCGGATCACGGCTTCATCTATACTGCCTACTTCGCGGCTTCGCCCAAAATGGGCAGAATTAGCGAGTCTTAATACCCTTGCACTAATTAAAGGATCTTGAGCGACTTTCGCAGAAATACTTTTTACCGTGCTATTGTCATTGTTTACCGCATCTAACAGCTCACTAACCGCTTTAGGTAAACGGGGTAATTCATCGACTCGTTTTAATAATGCCGCTGATTCCATATTTATAGTGTCCTTGTTGTTATTGTTTTTAATGTCTTATTTAAATCATATTAGTAACTGTAGTACAACAAATAAAACAAGACTGAATATGGCTACTGTTTGATTGAAACGTTAAGCATTTTTTTCATCATTTTTTGGATAAAAACCTGCACTAAATCTTAGATGTAACGCTAACTTAGCGTTACACTAATATTCGATTATTTATTTGTAATATGAGCCGATATGCAACAACAAACCAGCGCCGATATGAATTTGTTATGGGGTCAATTGATCTTGGAGGAACTGGCACGCTTAGGAGTTAAGCATGTCTGTATGGCACCAGGTTCTCGCTCTACTCCGTTAACATTGGCCGCTGCGAGTCAAACCTTACTGACACGCCACATTCATTTTGATGAGCGTGGATTAGGATTTATGGCCCTCGGACTGGCAAAGGCCAGTAATGCGCCTGTCGCCATCATTACTACTTCAGGTACTGCGGTGGCAAACCTTTATCCGGCCATTGTAGAAGCATGGTTAACCCATGTGCCGTTGATTATTTTATCGGGTGACAGACCGCCTGAATTGATTGATTGCGGTGCTAATCAAGCAATTATTCAGCCCGCCATATTTGCGCAATATGCCAAGCAAGTTAATTTACCGACGCCTGATCTGGGTTATCCGGCGAGTGCATTACTGAGTACTATTGATCACGCTGTGGCCAACCAGCATCAACCAGTACACATAAATTGTATGTACCGCGAGCCTCTATACCCCGCAGAATTGGTCACATTAGCTCATGTGAAGAAAACGGCTAGTGTAACAACATCAACGTATCTTGCGCCCTTAAACCAATGGTTTGAAACCACTAAGCCACTGACTCGTTATGCTCGTCCAGCTAGTGCTGAGTTACCGTCTACCGACACCTTAATGCGCTTTGTTCATGGTAAAGGCGTGATAGTAGTAGGAACTTTAGCTCCAGAGGATAATGCTCAGCAAATCGTCGCATTAGGGCAAAAGTTGGGCTGGCCAGTATTGGTCGATGCACAATCACAATTGCGCCAGCATCCTGGGGTAATTGGTCACGTTGATCAGTTATTATTAAACGCTAAAGCCAACAAACAACTTGAACAAGCTGAGCGGATATTAGTGTTTGGTGGGCGCTTTATTTCCAAACGATTAATTCAATATATTGCCCAGCAAAATTGGCATAGCTATTGGCAAATAGGTAAGTACAGCGATCGTTTAGATCCGGCCCATCAAGCTAAAGATTTTTTCCAAGCCAGTGTTCAAGCCGTATGCCAGCTCCCTTGGCCACGCTCATCACAGGCCAACTGGGCATTAGCATTATTACCGCTAAATGAGTCGTTAGAGTCGCTGTTGAAACAACAAATAGACAATACAACCTTTGGTGAAGCGCAAGTGATACGTGCAATCGCTTTAGCGCAAACAGACCAAGATGTACTGTTTATTGGTAATAGTTTACCGATTCGCCTCTATGATATGTATGCGCCAATCGCCACTAACACACCGGCAATTTATACCAATCGTGGCGCGTCGGGTATTGATGGTTTAATTGCCACTGCTTGTGGTATTGCGGCAGATAAAAATGCACCAACCACCCTAGTTATCGGCGACTTGTCTTGCTTGCATGATTTCAATTCATTGGCACTCTTGAAGCAAATGACTCAACCATTTGTGCTGGTTATTCTCAATAACGATGGCGGCAATATCTTTAATTTATTGCCTGTGCCTAATGAAAGCCTGCGTAATGATTTTTACCGCTTAAGCCATGGTTTAGAGTTTGGCTATGGTGCCGCCATGTTTGGTTTGGCATATCGACAAGCAGATGACATTGAATCGTTTAATCAGGCTTATCATGAAGCCTTTGAGTTCAATTGTGCGTCAGTCATTGAAGTTAATGTCAGCCCAACTCAAGCGAGCGATCAAATAACGCAAATCAACCAATGGGTGAAACAACATTAATGGTGATGATCCGTCGTTTTGGCCAACCACAATTACCCGCATTACTCATGCTGCATGGTTTTTTGGGCAGCAAAGACGACTGGTCTATTTTAATGCCACGTTTAAGCCAATATTTTCATTGTATTTGTATTGATTTACCTGGTCATGGCGAGAATATCGACACTTTAGACTCGCCGGGGTTGCACCAAGCTGCAAAGCTGATCGTCAGTAAAATACATGCCATGGGCTATAGGCAGTTTCATTTACTCGGCTATTCTCTTGGGGGGCGAATTGCACTGCATATTGCCGATGACTTTGCAGATTCACTCTTAAGCTTAACCCTCGAATCTGCTCATCCTGGTTTGCAAGACTCTCAGCAGCAAGCGGCTCGCTCCCAAAGCGATAACCTGTGGGCGAACAAACTCAAGTATTTACCCATAACGGACTTTCTCAGCCTGTGGTATCAGCAAGCTGTTTTTAGCGACTTGAGTAAACATCAAAAACAACAACTTATCGCTATACGGCGGATTAACGATCCCCAACGCTTGGCTAATTGCTTTATAACAACCTCACTGAGCTTGCAACAAGACTGTCGAACGGTACTTGAGCGCCTAAACTGCCCGTGTCATTTTATTTATGGTGTAGATGATAAAAAGTTTGCACAAGTGGCTATCGATTGGCAGGCTTCACTCGCCGATTCTGCTCAACACTTACAGCTAAAGCCATTGCATGCTGCAGGGCATAATATTCACAGCCTGCACCCTGATTTATTTACCGATACTTTACTGGCGTTATTATGCCCAGAACCGTTAACCGGTTTAAAGGAGCGATAATGTCATTACTTGACCACTTAACCATCAGCCGTTGTAGCCTGTATCAGTATCAAATTGAGCTTACCCCTTACTTACCTGTAGGTAAGCAACGAATTGATTGTCGTAAAGGCTTGGTACTCGAGATCCAACTCAATAACCAGCAAACAGCTTGGGTTGAAATCGCGCCACTGTCAGGCTTGGACATTAATAGCCAAGTGATCAGCGGGTTTAGCCAAGAATCCCTTGCTGAGGTGCAATGGCAACTGCAGCATGTGTTAGCAAATTTAATTGATCAACCCTTGGCGATATTAAATGATATGGCCCAGCAGATGTCGCTACCATCGCTAGCATTTGCATTGAGCTTATTGGATGCAAAATTAACTCATAAATTGCCTATTCGCATTGATAATCCTCATACTCAATCAGCTGTAGTTCCATTACTTTATGATGGTATGTCAATCGAGGTTATGACCCAAAAGCTCCTAACACAAGGCGACATAAACAGCGTTAAAGTTAAAGTCGCTCAAACCGACATGGCAAGCGAGATCCAATTTGTGTATCAAATACTGGCTATCGCACCGCACGTCACTTTACGTTTAGATGCCAATGCAGGCTTTAGTCTTGAACAAGCTATCGACTTTTTAGCCTGCTTACCCAAACACAAAATTGAATATATTGAAGAGCCTTGCATTAACCCTAACGATAATCGACAAATATATCGCCAATTAGGGATTAAATATGCGCTTGATGAATCACTCAACTCGCCTCAGTTTGATCTAGATGTCGCCTTACAACAACCCGGTTTAGGCGCATTAATCATCAAACCCATGTTATTGGGTTCGCTGGAGAAATTGCAAAATATGATAAGCCAAGCTCATATTGAGGGGGTACGTTGTATATTAAGCTCAAGCTTAGAAGCGAATATGGGCATTAACGACTTACGCTTGGTAAGCCAAGCTTTAACCCCCTGATGAGTCACCGGGCCTTGATACATTAAGCGCCTTTACGCAGCCCTTGCTGTTGGCTACATCAGAACTATCACCGCAACTCAATGAGCAAGTACTAGAGCCGCTGATGCATATAGGCCAAGCTCGTGACTCAAACAAGGTGAATTAATCATGATGTCACCTTTGCATCAAGCAGGGTTAAATTACCCGAACGCCATTGCCATTGAAGAGGCCACTTTAGACCAAGATGTGAACTCTCGGATCAACTACGCTCGCTTAAGTGGTTTAGTCCATCATGTAGGGCAACAATTACAAGCTCAAGGCGTCAAGCAAGGCGACATAGTCGCATGTTTATCCCACAATAATATTGAGATGATCTGTCTGTATTGGGCCTGCGTTGATGCTGGGTGGATATTTTTACCTCTGTCGCCTAGATTTGCCGATATGCAGATCAATCAGCTTATTGAACGCTTTGATCTGCAATGGCTCTGGACCGATACTCCCACCAGAAAAACGCTAATAAAAATCCGCCATTGGCTCGATATTGATCTGCCTAAAACCTTACCTCAAGGCGCCAGCCACAGCGCTGAAATATCACCCCATATAGCTTCAAACATTATTCTCACCTCTGGTTCAAGTGGCCCACCAAAAGCAGCGGTCCATTGTTTAAACAACCATCTGAGCAGCGCCAGAGGGTCTGCGAGCTTCATTGCTCTTAAGGTATCTGACACTTGGTTATTATCATTGCCACTATTTCACATTGGTGGTTTAGCCATTATTCATCGCTGCACCTTAGCCGGCGCCTGCATTGTGCTACGAAATTCCGCACAGCCACTGGCTGAGCAACTGACTGACAACCATATTACTCATGTGTCATTAGTGCCCACCCAAGCGATTCAGATACTGCAACAGCAACCTGATGCATTTGCCCATATCAGCGCCTTACTTTTAGGTGGTGGCGTCATAGAACCCGCTCTTATTGAGACGCTAAAGCAGCAAAACATTAATGCTTACACTAGCTATGGTATGACAGAAATGAGTTCGCAAATTACCACAGCGAAAGCGAATTTATTAGGCCATCATGGGTATCCTTTACCTTCGAGACAGCTTAGCTTGAAAGATGGCGTTGTTTACGTCAAAGGCGAGTGTTTATTTTTAGGCTATTTAACCGAGCAAGGGTTAACCTTACCATTAGATGATCAAGGCTGGTTTTGTACCAATGATAAGGGCCAATTAGATCCTGAAGGGCAGCTCAGTATTTTAGGGCGAGTGGATAACATGTTTATCTGTGGCGGTGAAAATATTCATCCAGAACAAATTGAAGCTGTGTTATTAAGCCATCCAAATGTCGCCCAGGCAATTGTATTTGCAGTAACCGATGCGACGTTTGGTCACTTACCTGGCGCTATTATTGATTATTGCGCAGTAGACAATAGCCATAACGTTGGGAGCAACCATAGCCACCATTGTGACCATAATAAAATGGCGATCGATATAGACGTTGTCAACTTGCAACTGAGTCAGTTAGTAGAATCAACACTGGCACGCTTCAAGCGTCCTAGGCAGTTTTTTACCTGGCCACAAAATGTGGTTTCAAGTGGGTTAAAAGTGCCAAGAAAAAGTATTATTGCGGCAATTCAACCGCAGATAAACGCATCAAAAACAGCGCAGTAATTCATAGCGATACCCTAAAAAAAGTGGCTATCAGCCATAGCAGTTTATTAGACTCACGTTACCTGCAACAGATAATGCCGCGTAAACGACACTGCAAATTTTAGCCATAAAAAAACCTGCCGTAGCAGGTTTTAATTGAGCAACAAACAGGCTGGAGTATTACTCCATGCAAGATTTAAGCTTGTTCATGGCATTTTTTTCTAGCTGTCTAATACGTTCAGCAGACACTTGATAAGTCGATGCAAGCTCTTGCAAGGTGACTTTATTATCATCTAACCAACGCGCACGTAATATGTGCTGACTGCGTTCATCTAAGGTTTTGATAGCTGATAATAAACGTGCTTGAGAATCAGCTTCCCAATTAGCATGTTCAACCTGATCGGCCAAATCTGAAGAATGATCTTCTAGATACAATGCTGGGGCAAAATCATGATTATCATCATCACTGTCATTGGTTAAGTCAAAAGCCGGATCTTGGGCTGCCATCCGCGACTCCATTTCGGTCACGTCAGCTTTCGATACTCCCAAATTCTCCGCGACCATAGTCACTTCAGCGTCACTAAACCAACCTAAACGTTTTTTAGATTTACGAATATTAAAGAATAACTTACGTTGTGCTTTTGTGGTCGCAACTTTCACAATACGCCAGTTTTTCAACACGTATTCATGAATTTCTGCTTTAATCCAATGCACGGCAAAAGACACCAGACGCACCCCGACATCAGGGTCGAAGCGTTTAACCGCTTTCATCAAGCCGATATTACCTTCTTGAATAAGGTCCGCCTGCGGCAAACCGTATCCTGAGTAACCTTTGGCAACATGCACAACAAAACGAAGATGGGACATAATTAGTTGCTTTGCAGCATGTAGATCGCCATTTTCTTGTAAACGCTTGGCGATGTCGTACTCGGTATCCGCATCCAACATGTTAATGCTGGTCACAGACTGGATGTACGCTTCTAGACTGCTAGTGCTGTGTGGTACAGCCAGCGCCATTGATTGCGTTTGATAAGTCATTCGCTCTCCTACTACATTCAAAAATATATTTCAGCTAACTCAATACGATGAGTCGAGTCTGTTAGTTCACAACACTATCAGCTAACAACACTGTAGTTGATAAAGAAACGAGGCTCACTCGATTTAGCCGATAAACTATCAACTATATGACATCATATGTCAAATAAGGTTCAACTAGGTGAACATTTTTACCGCAAGGTAGCCACAAAGCAAGTGAACAAAGGTTCATTTATTATCAGCTGTTGATAATTATACGCCTGCTATTATGACGGTTCAATGCTACGTAAGTGCTGACGTACAGACAAATACGATCCCAACCAGCCTAAAAATGAGGCCAGTAATACCAGCTTAATCAACTCAGAAAATGTTAATGCTTGAATCGTTAACTCACTACCGTATAAACCCAATAACTCGGCTAAAGCACCATCAAGATACCACACTAACACATTAATAATCAGCCACGCCAAAATCCCGCCTATCACGCCATACCAAATCCCAGTATATAAAAATGGCCGTTGGATAAAGGCTTCTGTCGCGCCGACGAGCTTCATGACTTCAATTTCGGTTCGACGATTCATGATCGCCAAACGAATGGTGTTACCAATCACTAATACCACTGCGAGTACCAATAAAGTGGCAATCGCTAGCACGGTTTTTTTCAAGTAACTTAAGCAATGCTTGCAAACGTTCTAGCCATTCAATGTCTAAACGACCAAAATCAACTTCGGATTCGCGTTCTAATTTTACCAATAACTCACGTGCGCCTGTTGGACTAGAGTATTTAAGCGAAGGCGTTACCGTAACTACAGCAGGTAATGGGTTTTCATCTAAATATGACAGCGCCTCACCAAATCCCGATAAACGCTGAAACTCTTCTAGTGCTTGCTCGCGACTAATGTAAGTGACTGATTCAACTTCACGAAAAGCTTTAATGCGCGACAATAAACTTTGAATAGATTGTTCACTGCGCCCTTTGTTAATAAATAATGAAATTTCTGCGGCACTGTTCCAAGACTGAGTGATATTTTCGGCATTTTTAACCAACACCTGCAGTGCAGCCGGTAAGCTTAAACTCACGCCCAATACAGCCATGGTCATAATAGATGATACTGGGTTGCGCCAAAGTTCGCCCATACTCGACATGCCTTGCTGCACATGACGAATAAAAAACATCACGATTCGGCCACTCAAGGGTAATTTACTTTGAGTAATACTCGGTTTTTTACTCATCGCATATTCTCCTCAGCAGCTGAACGTTCCCCACCGAGCATTCGTCCTTCACGCAGCGTAAAAGTGCGATATTTCATGCGCGCGATAAGACCTAAATCATGGGTGGCAATAAGCACGCTAGTACCTGAGTCATTAAAGGCCTCAAATAAGCGTAAAATATCCATCGATAATTTAGGGTCCAAGTTACCCGTAGGTTCATCGGCTAGCAGTAAAGGAGGCTTATTCACAATAGCGCGCGCGATACCGACGCGTTGTTGCTCACCACCAGACAGCATTATCGGTAAATGTCGTTCTTTGCCATATAAACCGACCATGTCGAGAGCACCTGCGACACGCTTACGAATTTCACCATGGGTAAAGCCTTCAATGACTAACGGTAAGGCGATATTGTCAAAGACAGTTTTATCCATCAGCAAGTGATGATTTTGGAAAATCATGCCGATATTACGTCGTAAATAGGGCACATGTTTCGGCCCTACATTCGCAATATTATGCCCATTAATAGACACCTTGCCTGCCGTGGCACGTTCAATCACGGTAATCAATTTGAGCAAAGTGCTTTTACCGGCACCAGAATGGCCAGTCAAAAAGGCCATTTCACCTTGTCGGAGATGAAAATTGACATCCATAAGGGCTTTTTGGCCCCCTGAATAGACTTTACTGACCTGCTCAAATTGGATCATATATTATTGGTCCGTTTTATCCTGACTAAATAATGCTTCAATAAAATCATTGGCGTTAAAGGTACGCAAATCATCAATTTGCTCACCCACACCAATATGACGGATCGGAATAGAAAATTTATCGGCAATCGCAAAAATAACCCCACCTTTGGCGGTACCATCTAACTTACTGATGGTAATGCCGGTCACACCAACCGCTTCTTTAAAGAGTTGTGCTTGGCTAATGGCATTCTGCCCAGTACTCGCATCCAAGGTTAGCATCACTTCATGGGGAGCATCAGGGTCGAGTTTTTTCATTACTCGCAATACCTTTTTTAACTCTTCCATTAAGTGGCTTTTATTCTGTAAACGCCCAGCGGTATCGGCGATCAACACGTCAACTTTACGTGCTTTAGCGGCTTGTAAGGCATCAAATATGACAGAAGCACTATCAGCACCAGTATGTTGTGCCACTACCGGAATATTATTGCGCTGCCCCCATACTTGTAACTGCTCTACCGCTGCTGCGCGGAAAGTGTCACCCGCTGCTAACATGACAGATTTACCTTGGCTTTGATACTGTTTAGCGAGCTTACCTATGGTGGTGGTTTTGCCCACGCCGTTGACACCAATCATTAAAATAACAAACGGGCCATTAGCATTCTCGGCGACCAAAGGAACGGCTACCGGATCGAGCATTTTTTGCATTTCTTCACGCATTAAATCATAAAGTGCTTCGGCATTTTTAAGTTGTTTACGTGATGCATGTTCGGTGAGGCTTTTGATCAATTTAGTCGTCGTTTCTACGCCAACATCGGCAATCAATAATTGTTCTTCAAGCTCTTCAAATAACTCATCATCAATTTTTTTACCGCGGAAAAAGCCAATGAAACCTGAACCGATATTTTCACTGGTGCGCATTAAGCCACGCTTTAAACGGGCAAACATACCTTCTTTCTGCGGTTTAGCTTGAGGCTCATCTTGTTCTTCTAACGCAATCGACTCTATTGGAGCCTGTTGTTCAACTAACTGCTCGGCGACTAGCGCTTCAGTAGCTAAGATTTTCGCAGCAATATGCTCGGCCTCAACACGGGCTTGCTCTGCTTGCTCATGCTCAAGGCGTTGTTGCTCCGCCTGGGCTGCTAACACTTCTGCGGCCTGACGTTCTGCTGCAATACGAGCGGCCTCAAGACGATCAGCCTCAACACGAGCCTGCTCTGCTTGCTCATGCTCAAGCCGTTGTTGCTCCGCCTGTTCTGCTGCCAGCTTTTGGGCTGCCAACACTTCTGCGGCCTGACGTTCTGCAGCAATACGAGCTGCTTCAATACGATCAGCCTCAATACGAGCCTGCTCTGCTTGCTCATGCTCAAGCCGTTGTTGCTCCGCCTGTTCGTTTGCCAGCTTTTGGGCTGCTAGCACTTCTGCGGCCTGACATTCTGCAGCAATACGAGCTTGCTCAGCGCGTTCATTGTCTAGGCGCTCTTGTTCGATACGCTCAAGTTCCAGTCGCTCGGTTTCTTCTATACGGGCGGTGTCATCGGCTTGCTTGTGCAGCTCAGCATGTTGGGGTTGTTCAGTAGCCTCTGTAGCAATGTCATGCTGTTTATCAACATCAAGCTGTTGTTGATCTTCACCTTCAGGGACGGGCTTATCTTTACGAAACCAGGAAAAAAAACCTTTCTTTGCCATGTTTGCTACCAGTATTTATATGCTTAAAAATTCAGTTGAAGCCGTTTGTTGCATCTCTAACCAGTAAAATGATGAATACTCACATTTAATCACAAGTTTGATATAAAATAACGACGGTTCAGATTGTGGCATAGTCTACCACTTTCTTTTTTCTTTGTTCAGGCAAAATCACGAGGATGAGATGGCTAAAAAAAATACCAGCAGCGGTCAGGTGCGGATTATTTCAGGTCAATGGCGATCTCGAAAGCTACCCATACATGATCTTGAAGGTTTACGCCCAACAACCGATCGTGTGCGCGAAACCTTATTTAATTGGCTTGCTAACGATATTCGTGGCGCCAGAGTACTTGATTGCTTCGCTGGCAGTGGCGCATTATCCCTCGAAGCTTTATCCCGTTATGCCAGCTTTGCAACCATGATTGAACTGCAAAAAAATGCGGCTAATCAGCTAAAACAAAATCTTGCCACCCTGCAATGCCAAAATGCACAGGTTATTAATGGCGATAGTTTACAAATACTTGCAAAAGGCACTTCAACAGGATTTGATATGGTGTTTATCGATCCGCCGTTTCGTAAAGATTTAGTAAACAACACCATTGAGTTATTGATGCAACATCAATGGTTAAACCCCAATGCACAAATTTATCTCGAAACCGAATCAGAATTGACCTCATTCAATGTGCCAGCTACCTGGGTTGCCTTAAAAGAAAAAAAGGCAGGTCAAGTATGTTATCGACTGTACCAATATCAGCCAAACAATACCGAATTATCGGCCGATTAAGTCAATGCCGATATCAATAAACGATATTGTACTTATTGGTAAAACGGCTACTTTGTCGATGTGGTGTTTGGTGGCTTACGGCTGGTTTATTTTCAGCGCAGACGTTCGGCTCTTTATTAATGTATTAGCCTGTATTACCGCGGTGATGCACCTGCTACTAGTACTCATCACATTCTTAAAAAATCCCCGTAACAACAAGCCTGCGGCACATTATCGGGCGATTTTGCTTTGGGGAGTATTTGCGCTATTTGAGCACTATCATTCACAGCACTCTAGCCCGCTTATTAACAGCATCAACAAGTAATCAAACGGCGAGAAGCTGAACCATTGGTATAAAAAAACCTCGTTATTTAACGAGGTTTTTTAGTTAACAATATCGGCACATTACTTTTTAGGATAAGGATGCGCGACACCTTTATGACAATCGACACAGGTCTTTCTGTCTTCTGGTGCTTTTTTAAAGTTCATACTGTGCATTCTTACGGCCATTTTCTTCATCGTATCTGGCTGATCTTCATAAATACGAGTGTGGCAATGGCGACAGTTAGCTGAATCATTACCGCGAAAGTATTCTAATGCTAAATCAGCTTGTTCTTTACGGTTTTCATCTAACCATTCTTGCGTCATAAAGCCATCAATGGTCATTAAACCAATTAAATCTTTAGACACAATAATTTTTTTAACTAAATAGTCAAATGGGCCATGTGGTAAATGACAATCTTGACATTGCACTGTGACACCGGCTCTACCACCACCATGAGCTGACGCCATAACCTCATCTCTTAACGAATGGTCACGGTGACATGTCATACAAAAAGCATCGGTACTTGTTGCATGCAAAGTTTGTTGTGTTGTGAAATAACCTACGACACCCACTATTACACCAACCACTATAAGGGCAATAATCGAGTACTTCGCGCTTGGTTTAAATAGTGCACGCCAGTTCATTGTTCAATCTCCGTAATAGCAAAAAAGGAATTTCTAATATTTATAAGTCTAGTTTAGGATTATTCGAAATTATAAAATTGATTTTAGTCGCTATTTTGAGAATTATTTATCTAAAAAATGTCTAAAGTGCGAGCTAGGTCTCGACTTTTGCACATACATGACCGAAATAAATATCGATGACTAAATTTAGTTAACCAAGCGGTCAATAAAGATAATGCTGAACGAAAAAATGAGTTAAATGCCACCTAATTTGACTACGGCTATAAGCCTTCGCCCTTGGCTAGCGGCTGATAACACTTAAGGCAAAATATTAACCACAGCAAATTTAAGTCAATGCATTTTCTTGGATAAAGGTACGGCTATTGTCGTCCGTTGACAGCACTTGTTTAGCTTCACGATTAACATAAATTGCTGCAAAATATGAGTCACTTAACCGCTAATGCTAACTCGATGGTCATTTAAAGCCTGATTGACTTGCATAAAACGCTTTTTAACCAAACCAACAACAAAAATAATAAGGTTAATTTGAATGCATAAAACGGCAAGAACACTCCATAAATGGCTAATGCTTTTTCTCGGACTACAGTTCGTTATTTGGTCAGTGACAGGAACATATATGGTGTTTATGCATATTGACTATATTCATGGTGATTCGCTGATCAGTAAACCCCAGACAAAAATCAACCCCGATAAGCTAGAGTATTCATTGGCAAAACTGTTACAAACTTACCCTAAAGCAGAGCAAATAAGCGTCGGTAAACTGATGCAACAAGACGTATACCGCTTTGCCATTCCAACCAAAACAGCAACTCAGCAGCTAATGCTAAATGCCCAGACAGGGGAACGTTTATCACCACTTAATCAAACAACAGCCATTGCATTAGCCCAATATTATTACCTTGGTAATGAGCCGATTACCGACGTGAGTTTACTGACCGATAATCCACCTTTTGAACTTAGTGCTCGCCACTTACCTGCGTGGCGAATTAATTTCGATCACTTTTCCGCACCATCAATTTATATCTCTGCTGACAGCGGATTAGTAGTAGCAAAGCGCCATGCATTTTGGCGTTTATTCGACTGGATGTTTCGCTTTCATGTGATGGATTATGGCGATGCTGAAGAAATCGATAATCAATTATTATTCTGGATAGCACTGATCTCAACTTTAGCTACCGTTAGCGGGTTAACCTTGACGTATTTCAGGGTATTACGTCGTACTAAAAACAAACGCAAGCCTATGTTTAGTAAGCGTAAACACAGTGGGGTTGCCTAATGCTTTGGGTCAGAAAACTGCATAAATGGGCATCTGTCATTGTAGGGATCCAGTTACTGCTATGGTTAATCAGCGGCCTGTATTTTAATCTCATGGATCACAATAAAGCCCAAGGTCTTACCCACCTTAACGATACTCACGCTGACGTGGTAATAGAAACTCATCGTTTGCTTGAACCTAGCACTATGTTGGCCACATTTAAGCCTAGCGTGTCACTGAACCTCATGACTTTATTAGGTAAGCCTTACTACTTATTAACCCATGAAAAAGGCTTATACAATAATCTTAACCATGACTACACCTTAGTTGATGCCTATAACGGTAACCCAGTCGTAATTGATACCACAATGGCACAACAGCTGGCCAAAGCGTCCTACTCCGGAGAGGCCGAAATCAGTTCAACTCGCTTACTCACCCCACCATTAGACGACTTTCCAAAACAGCACAATGACACTTGGCAGATAAACTTTGCCGATAACATTACCACCAGCGTGTATATTGAAGCGCAGTCGGGTCGACTCGTCGGCCACAGTGATGAACATACACGTTTAGCCGATGTATTTTTTATGCTGCACTTTATGGATTACACCAATCAAGGCAGTTTTAATAACATCCCTATTATGATGTTTGCATTTATCACTTTATGGTTAACCTTCAGTGGATTAATTTGGGTGATTGATATGCTCAAGCGCAACAGGTATCGGCTCAAACTAAAAGGTAAATAATGCCGTTTTAAACCTAAGTGGACCCTAAATTAATGAAATGGAATGTGTATCACACGATAATGGTTATAAAAGCGTTATCATCATTTTCAGATTAATGAATATAATGTGTTATTACTTGAAAGATGTTTACTGAAGTAAAGGTCTGTTAAGCTAACCCCATAAAACGACTTGGTTAAGGCTAAATGAGAGCAAAGCAGTCAAACTATTGGATCATCATAATCACTTTGTTCGCACTTGTCGGACAGGGGTTGCTGACTAATGACAGTTTGATGGTGCCAATGGCCCATGCAGAAATGGCTCAAAAAATGTCCGCTAACACTGACAACACCACAACAACTATGACGCACGGGGCAATGAAGAATTGCCATGATATGCCAAGTGCTGTCAATAATGTGGATGAATCCATTGCTGCATCGTTACCGCAAACCAGCTGTTGTAATGGTTCCGGTGTTTGTAGTCCGGATTGTAACCACTGTTTGACTATTTCGTTTACCGCTAACCTAATTGATATGCCATTGGCGATGCTTAATATTCCGGTCTATCCTGCACCGCTTGCGATGGTTGTTAACCGTGTATCAATCGCTTTCCCTCCTGCGTTCCGCCCTCCTATCGCTTAATTCAATTGATCATTCTTGTGCGTTGAGCACAGTCAATACTATTGTTTTTTAGCGTTTATCATCATGACGATCGTCAGTATTATCATGATGAATATCGAGGTTATTATGAAAAAGTTACCATTTTTTAGCGTGCTATTAAGCGCATTCGTTGGTGTCATCATCCCAGCAGTTCTCACATCACCTGTTGCTTATGGCGCAGAGCACGATCATACCCAGCATCAGTCGCAAGCCAGTCAAACCTATACTTGCCCGATGCACCCTGAAGTGATCAGCGATAAAGAGGGACGCTGTCCCATCTGCAATATGTTCCTCGTCGTCAAAGAGGAGCAAGCTGAGTCCAGCGCTGGCGACACTCATCCAATGACAAACATGCAGCATCCAATGACAAACATGCAAAACGCTATCCCAGTAGAACAAAGCATAGCAAACAAGTTTAATTGATTATCCTTGTGCATTGCGTACGTTCAATATAATTGTTTTTAGTGTTTCTCATCATGACGATCGTCAGTATCGTCATGATGAATATCGAGGTTGTTATGAAGAAATTACCACTTTCTAGTGTGCTACTAGGCGCGTTTGTTGGGGTAATAATCCCTATTACTATGACATCACCTGTCGTTTATGGCGCAGAGCACGATCATGCCCAGCATCAGGTACAAGCTGGTAAAACCTATACTTGCCCGATGCACCCTGAAGTGATCAGTGACAAAGAGGGAACCTGTCCCATTTGCAATATGTTTCTCGTCGTCAAAGAGGAAGAAGAAGAAGAATCCACAGTTGACGACACTCAAGCGCCAATGGCAAACATGCAAAGTGCTGCTTCTGTAGAAAAAAACCAAGCAGATAAGGTGTTTAGTCAACCTGAACCCGCATTAGTCGCTAAATTAGTGCCGACAGCCAATCAAAGCGATAGCACCAATGTAAAATATGTCTGTCCTATGCATCCACATGTGATATCCGATGCACCTGGAACTTGCCCTATCTGTGGTATGAACCTTGAAAAAGTGACCGTGACAGACCCAAGCCAAGAAATTGTGGTCGGTGTATCTGGCGGCATGCAGCAGGCATTAGGCATGCGAAGTCATGTCGTTGAAAGAACGAGCTTATCTCGCCAAGTTAACACCATAGGCACAGTAGAATATAACCAAAATGCGATTGGTCATGTGCATACACGCGCAACCGGATGGATAGAAACGCTAACGGTAAATAACGTGGGACAACAAATAAAAAAGGGCCAACTTTTATATGAGCTGTACTCGCCAGAACTGGTCACTGCCCAAGACGACTATTCCCAAGCACAAGACTACCTTAAACAAGATACAAAACGGGGCAGTAGTTTATTACGCAAAGCACGCAAACGCTTAGAACTACTCGGTGTTGATAGCTCTGTAATTAAGCACTTAGAAAAAACCGGTGAAACCATTTTTAAAGTACCTTTTTATGCTCCGCAAGATGGCTTTATCAGTAAGTTAACCGTTCGCGATGGTATGTACATTCAGCCAGGTGATACCTTGTTTGAAATCGTTAATTTAGACAGCGTATGGGTGATTGCAGATGTATTTGAAAACGAACAAAATTGGTTACAACAAGGTCGTAAAGTCACTGTGAGTGCCGCGGCGCAAGGACTGTTTGATATCGACTCAACCATTGACTACATCTACCCCGAATTAGACCCAGTCACCCGCGCAATGCGAGTGCGGATCAAACTGAATAATCATCACGACAAGCTTAGGCCCGGTAGCTTAGTGGATGTGACCTTATATGGTTTGCCTAAAAATAACGTGCTCACTGTACCAACTGAGGCGCTGATTCTTACCGGACGTGAGAACCGTATTGTGGTGCAGCGCAGTGATACCAGCTTTGCTTCGGTGCCAGTCAAAATTGGTATGATGGCAGACGGTAGAGCCGAAATTTTAGAGGGACTGAATGAACATGACAAAGTGGTTATTTCAGGGCAGTTCTTATTGGACTCAGAAGCCAGTATTCAAGGCAGTTTACAGCGTTTAAGTAATGCGCCAATAAACGCCACTGCGACAGATGCTCACCAACACTAAAGGAGCACAACAATGTTAGCAAAAATTATCAGTGCTTCAATAAAACAACGCGTTATGGTGTTGGTACTCACGGCCGTTATCGCCTTAGTGGGTTATCAAGCGATGCGCATGACACCACTCGATGCGCTTCCCGACTTATCCGATGTGCAAGTGATTGTTAAAACGTCATACCCAGGCCAAGCACCGCAATTGGTTGAAGATCAAATTACCTATCCATTGTCATCGGCCATGCTTGCCGTGCCCGGTGCTAAAACGGTGCGTGGGTTTTCAATGTTTGGCGATTCATTTGTGTACGTCATTTTTGAAGACGGCACCGACATTTATTGGGCACGTTCACGGGTATTAGAATACTTGTCTCAAACCCAAGATCAACTTCCTGCCGGCGTTACGCCAAGCATTGGGCCAGATGCTTCTGGTGTAGGTTGGATTTTTCAATACGCCTTAGTCGATCGCAACGGACAATATGATTTAGCCCAATTACGTTCATTACAAGATTGGTTTTTAAAGCTTGAATTACAAAGTGTTGCAGGAGTATCTGAAGTTGCTACCGTCGGTGGTATGGAACAAACTTACCAAGTGGTCGTCGACCCGCATAAGCTAGCGTTGTATCAAATCGACTTAATGACCATTAAAAATGCCTTAGATAATTCCAATAGTTCGACTGGCGGCTCGGTGATTGAAATGGCCGAAGCAGAATATATGATCACCTCAAGTGGTTATCGCCAGACCATTGCTGACTTTGCTGAAATTCCCTTAGGTATTTTGTCCGAAACCGGCACGCCGGTATTAATGAAAGATGTCGCGCAATTAAGAACCGGCCCGGCAGCGCGCCGTGGCATTGCAGAACTTGATGGTAAAGGCGAAGTCGTCGGCGGCATTGTCGTAATGCGCTACGGTGAAAATGCCCTTGAAACCATTAATAATGTGAAGAAAAAACTCGAGCAAATCAGTAATGGACTACCTGATGGTGTCGAGTTAGTCACCACTTATGACCGCTCAGACTTAATCTTGCGCTCAGTCGATAACCTTACCCATAAAGTGCTTGAAGAAATGCTCGTAGTTGGGCTTATTTGCCTACTATTTTTACTGCATGCCCGCTCAACCTTAGTGGCGATTATCACCTTACCTATTTCAATTTTAGTCAGCTTTATCGCCATGAATATTATTGGAGTCAATGCCAACATTATGAGCTTAGGCGGCATTGCCATTGCTATTGGTGCTGTGGTTGATGCCTCTATTGTGATGGTCGAAAATACTCATAAACATTTAGAACATTATCGTCAAAAACACGGTAAGGCTCCTGAGGGAGAAGATCACTGGCAACTGGTAAAAGAAGCCTCAATTGAGGTCGGCCCAGCACTGTTCTTCAGCTTATTGATCATTACATTAAGCTTTACTCCAGTCTTTGCCCTTGAAGCGCAAGAAGGACGTTTATTCCATCCATTGGCCTTTACTAAAACCTTTGCCATGGCCGCATCTGCAATCTTAGCAATCACCTTAATTCCGGTATTAATGGGCTATTTTGTCCGCGGAAAAATCCCTGATGAGCGTAAAAACCCTATTAGTCGGGTATTGATTGCTATCTATCAGCCATTACTTAAATGGGTACTGAACTTCCCTAAAATCACCATTGGATTGGCGATTATTGTGCTATTCAGTGCTTACTACCCATTAAGCCAGATGGGATCAGAATTTATGCCCACCTTGGAAGAAGGTGATCTGCTCTATATGCCAACCACATTGCCCAGTGTCAGCGCAGGTAAAGCGGCAGAAATATTGCAGCAAACCGACCGACTAATAAAAACCGTTCCCGAAGTCAAACGGGTATTTGGTAAAGTGGGCCGCGCCATTACCGCAACGGATCCTGCACCGCTCACCATGCTCGAAACCACAATTATGCTCAAACCCACAGCAGAATGGCGTGATGGCGTAACCTTAGAAAGCATTATTGCAGAACTGCAAAAAACCGTGCGTATTCCAGGGATGACCAATGCTTGGGTGCAACCGATTAAAACTCGTATCGATATGTTATCTACTGGGGTGAGAACACCTGTTGGCATAAAGATATCGGGTTCGAATGTCGAAGAACTCCAACGTATTGGCGCTGAAATAGAAGCGGTAGTCAACCAATTACCTGGCACTGTGTCAGCATTTTCACAGCGCAGTAGCGGTGGGCGATATATTGATATTACCCCAGATCTTAAAAATGCTGCACGCTATGGCATGACCTTAAAAGATATCCAAGATGTAGTGCAAATGGCTATTGGTGGCATGACCATTGGTGAGTCAATTCAAGGCCAAGAACGTTATCCCATCAATATACGTTACCCGCGAGAGTTACGAGATAATATCGAGAAACTCAAAAACTTACCTGTGCTGACTAAAACGGGGAAATACTTACCCTTAAGCTATTTAGCTGATCTCAAAATCAGTGATGGTGCCCCCATGTTAGCCAGTGAAAATGGCCGTCTGATCTCATGGGTGTTTGTCGATCTCAAAGACATTTCTATTGGTGAATATATCGTTGCGGCTGAAAAGGCACTTAAGCAACAAATTACTCTGCCTCCGCGCTACAACTATAGCTTTGCGGGGCAATACGAGTACATGCAGCGGGTTGATGCTAAGATGAAAATGGTGATCCCATTAATGATTGCGGTAATTTTTATGCTGCTAATGATGACATTTAATTCGGTCATACAAGCATCGGTGATCATGCTAAGTTTGCCTTTTTCATTGGTAGGTAGTGCATGGCTGCTTTATGGGCTGGATTTTAACTTTTCCGTTGCGGTATCGGTCGGTATGATTGCCCTCGCTGGGGTTGCCGCCGAGTTTGGCGTAGTAATGCAGGTATACCTTAATAATAGTATTAAGGCCTATAAACAAGCCGGCAACTACCACAGTAGAGCGGATTTAACTGCCGCCTTAGTTGAGGGTGCAGTAATGCGAATTCGCCCTAAAGCCATGACAGTCGCCACCATATTTTTTGGTTTACTGCCAATTATGTGGGGTAGCGGTACTGGCAATGAAGTCATGCAAAAAATTGCCGCACCTATGGTCGGCGGTATGGTGACCGCACCGCTATTATCGCTATTTGTTATCCCCGCAATTTATTTGCTGATATATGGTCGTAAGTTACCTAAGCAATAGCGGAAACGTTAACGCAAAATAGATATAGACTACAAGTATTTACAGCAGAAATATTTACGAAAAACAACAATCCCCAAGTCATCTTATGACTTGGGGATTGTTGTATAAGCCTTGCTTTGGTGAACTTAAATTCGGCTTAATCGATTATTAACTCAGACAAAGACGATGTAAATTAGGCAGGTTTAGGCTTTAACGTAACCGGTTTAGGGCCTTTTTACCTTAGAGTAAAAGGTGTCTATGGATTTAGTTGAGCAGTACAAAGTCCTCAAGTTCAGAGTTTACTTATCCATTTCTACGCCAAGAAAACTAACTTATTTGTGGCCCATTATTGGCTGGTAGTTAAACTTTAGTCCGAATAATGCCCAACCTATTTCATATCTACTAGTTTGTTTTAAATCGTTAATTCAATGTTATTAATTACCTGCCGCAGGCTTTAGTGCAGATAATCCAGTGAGACGCCGCAAGCACATCCTTGTGGGCTCAACCAAAACATCCGTGTTTTGGATACTCCCTAGCTTATCTACACCTGAATTTTATCTCTTCGATTCAACTTCATTGATGGCTATGAAAAAGTGCTATACAAGAACATGAGTTAACTTAATTTCTGTCGGATAGGCGGCACATGTTACCAAGTGCAGCCCTCCTAAGAACCGTACGTGCAACTTTCACTGCATACGGCTCAAGCCTCCGCTAAGGCGTGTTCTGTTACCCAGCACCCTACATAGCAGCTAAGACAGGATCGAACCAAGAGTTTCGACCTTCCTTTGCCCGTTTCCGCTTACTTAAGTAAGCTTCGTACTCGGGGTCGTAAGGTATGGCTGCGCTCCTGATTTTCACATGTCTCTTTATCAGCGTTTGAGCTATCTGAACCAGATTAAAATGGCAGTCCATGTTGGCGATTTTCTGCCAGCCGTGGAATTGCCATCCTCCTATGCGATTCATATAGTATTTACGCCTCACCCAGTCCTTACTTTTAGTTGGATGACGCCTAACGGCCCAACGCCATAACAGCCAGAAAAGTTGATGCCCTACATAACCGAAAACTTGCTTTGCAACACTGTGGCGATAATAGTTCGCCCATCCTCTCAGTTTCGGATTCAATATTTTAATTAAATCGTTAACGGGGATTGTTGGATGTTTTCTAATAAATTCACGTAGATTACTCAAAAATGATAGAACGTTGCTCTTGCTCGGTTTAATGAGCAGTTTGCCTTTGTACTTTCTAAGATTGAATCCCAGAAAGTCAAAACCATCATCGATATGAGTAATGTGCGTTTTCTCATCAGAGAGTGTTAAGCCTCTTTCCTGTAGAAACCAATTAGTTGCGGCTTGATTTCATTAACGAGCACTTCCTTCGAAGAACCTGTGATAACAAAATCGTCTGCATATCCGATAAAGTTGACCCTATTCCCTGTTTTACAGGCAATAGACTTAACCAATTGTTCTAACCCAGCCAGCGTGAGCAACATCAGCGTTGGGGAGATTATCCCGCCTTGCGGCGTTCCTTCTGCTGTTTTGTAGAACAATCCTTTATCAACATAACCACATCCAAGCCATTGTTTCAGCATTCGCTTATCTAATTGAATGTTGTCGATGAGCCATTGATGACCTATCTTATCGAAACAAGCTTTGATGTCACCCTCAAGAACCCATTGGCTAGAGCGCTTCATACATAAACATTTGAAGCACTGTGCAATTGCATCAGCTGCGCTTCGCTTAGGTCGAAAGCCATAGCTATTGAGGTCGGCCACCGTTTCCGAAATAGGCTCCAAGGCGAGAAGATGAAGCGCTTGCTGCGCTCTATCTATCATGCAAGGAATGCCTAAAGGTCTGAGTTTGCCGTTTTTCTTGGGGATGTAGATACGCCTGAGCGGTTGGGCATGGTAGCCCTTTCTACTCAGTTGATTGACCGCACCTATACAACGAGCATCACTGTTCCAAACGATCCCGTCTATTCCAGGTGTTTTGCTGCCTTTATTTTGAGAAACTCTTTTAACAGCAAGCAATTTTGCTGATGTAGAGTGGGTTAATATCCACTGCAATGCTTTCGCCCTGCCGTGTTTACCTTCTCGGGTTGCTTTTGCAATGCGCATTTGAAGCTTTAATACATGTTGCTTAACCACTTTCCAGTTAATGGATTGCCATTGAGTGCAGTCAGGAGATGCACTAACTTCGATTGAAGCCATCATTTGCGTTTCTCCTTGAATAAAGTTCTTCAAATCATCTTGCAACGGGAGACCAGCTAGAAGTCAGCTCGCTTTCGCGCCAGATAGAAGTCTGTATCCGCATCATTACAATGCGACATTCGCTTTTTCTAGCCTCCTTTACCTGCATTACTATCGGCAGCCTTCACAGACCACTTTCCCAAAGGGAGCAATACAGGCTTACCCTGTTCCGTATGTCGCGCAACGTCAGGTTAGATGCCCACTATAGTGCGGAGAGTTAATTGATCACGAAAGAATACTGTCCAATTTCTTTCCTACTCTCGTTGCCTTTTGGCCACAGCGTATTAACCACTTCCGCTGTTTCTCATATAACGCACCTTACATGGATTCACTTAAGTTCATCATACTGACACCCTAGCACTTACCCGATTTGTGGTTATCAGGAAGAACGTCCTCTCACGATTCTGTTCCCATTCGGCATAAAGCCAAATATCGTTACATTGTCAGACTCGCTGCTTTATTCAGAGTCTTAGGGTCATCTGGTGATACAGATGGTTCACTCTTATCGCGGTGAACAGCGCTTCATACGACTTCAGGTCGCACGGACACTTTTGAGTTACGGGGTGGCAAAAAGTCGACTGATTTCAGATTCGAAAAAGTATGGAAAAGCTCTATACCTGTGGCCAATTTATATTGACCACAACAATATATTCCACCATGCAATTTACTACGTATAGATTCTAATGGTGAACACTGATTTCATAAGATAAGCTATCGGATAACTTACTGACAAAGAAGTGCTTATGGACACAATAAAGAGCAAAGCAAAAAAGTCGCCACCATACAAATCTATTTTGTTTTGGGGGTTGCCATTTATCACACTGCTAGCAGTATTTATATTAGTTTCTTTGGCTAAAAATGTCCCTGGATTCTCTGGTGGGCTAAAGGAAGCGCTGGCAACCTACCAATTGGCGCTGGCTATTGTAGCTTTTTGTTTCACGACAATAATTCAATGGTTGATTGCCTACAATTCAAATAGGCCATCTCCACTAGAGGAACAACAAATAATAAATAGACATCTCAGAGACGAGTATGCAGCTAGTGAACAGCTTTTAGTTAAGCAGTTTGGAAAATTTGCCTCTGACCGTTCATTCACTTTTATTTCAAAAGAAGACTTGCCAGCAATTCACTCAAGAGTGTATGCGGAAGACCGCCTAATTCAGCGTGGTGAACTTAGTATCTGTGATGAAGCAATTCGAGCCTTTGACTACTACTTTGCGAATACCGAAAGGGTACTAGAAGAAGCTCTAAATCTATTACAAAAAGAAGAAGTTAAAGAGACACCGAACAGGCATATCAAAGAAAGTGTGATCATTCAGCTAATTAAGTTTTTGCATGAGTGTACACTGACACTACATTACGAAACTGGGATGAAAGTGATTAATTTGGAGCATTCTGACATTAATGCCTACCAAGATGCTTTTTTTGAAACTCTTCACCTAACAAGCTTTTTAGATGGAAAGTTAGCACCTATAGTTCGTCGTATGGCTACCCCCCCATCAACTGAATGCTCTAAATCACAAGAAGATATACAGGATATGTTTCTTACTGCCCATGACATAGCAGAGAGTCTAGCCACAAGTAGTGAAGGAGCTACATTTAGCGGACTGTGTACAAGCATCCAGCTTAGGTCAATCATCAAGCAAGCACAGGGCTCTCCTTTGTATCTCTTAGCTTGTCAGGTTATTCAGGACATTGTCCTTGAACCACTACTAAATGAAAACAAAAACATAGGTGCAGTTCAAGTTGATGACGACTATCCGAAATATGACATTTACAACCAAGCAGGAGAAAAGAATCTAACCCTCGGTTACGAAGAAATTGATGAAAACACTTTAATACTAACCCTCAGCGGTGAAGGTGAAAATATAAAGGCAACGGTAAGGTTTATCGATTCAGAAAAGAAAAAGTTTGTAGTAGATAGAGATATGGGGGGAAGCTTTACCCTAGAGTGTAAAAGTGCCATTAACAGGCACTTGTTCTAATTTTTTAACTAAGGGATTAAGCGCAAACGGGACTCCGATGACTCAGTCGCAATACTAAAATTTGGTCAACAGATTTTGTTCTGTAGGAGGAGCCTAATGCTCCTCTGGCACGTTTTGGGGCAAAGACGTGTTTCAAGGTGGCCTAGTGAATGACCGTAAATTGCACAGAATTACTAAATCTCTACTACGTTCTACCCCTGATAATGTTAAAATCTCCGCATCAGAATTACCGAGAAACTCAATGTTTATCCATCATGTTAACGGCATCGACTGGCTAGTGATCACAGCTTTTGAAGAACTGAAAACTATGTTTATCGAAGAAGCCGGTACGATACCCTCTTGCTTCTCTACCGCCAGCGAATTGAACCTGGTTGATCAAGCAAAGCGAACTTATAGATATTTGCCGACTCTCAGCGGCGTAATCACCGATATCGGCACATATCAAAGACAGGGTAACGAAGAAGATTTGGACCCACAGCTTGCCTGCTTAGTTGAGGGGCGTGGTCGGGTATTTATCTATCACGGCGGCTTTGTCGCTTTTGTGGATGACGAGCAAACCTTTATTACCCGAATAGACTGAAAATTATTCAGTAAGTTGAAATCGGCGAATTGGCATCCCTAGCAAGGAATGGGGCAAAGCGTCCCGAAGCAGTATCTGCACATAAGCCCACTGCAAGTGATTGACTACAATGAAGGTACAAACTTCAAAACCCATTTAACAAACACCCATTTAACCAACACCCACTCAGCTAAACACGACTCACCAAACATAAAAAATGCCAAACCTTTATTAGCAGGCCAAAAACTTTGGGGGCAAAACCAGGTTAGTTTTTAACTTAACATTCGTACCAAATGAAGCTAAATCGAAGAGATAGAATGACCCAGTGTAGATGCGACTGAGGGTATCGAAAACAGGGACGTTTTCGTTAAGCGGCCATGGATGGTGCAAAGCGTCCCGAAGCAGTATCTACACATCAGCTCACTGCAGGTGATTAACTGCATTGAAGGTACAAGCTTCAAACCCATTTAACCAACACCCACTCAGCTAAACACGACTCAACCAAACATAAAAAATGCCAAACCTTTATTAGCAGGCCAAAAACTTTGGGGGCAAAACCAGGTTAGTTTTTAACTTAACATTCGTACCAAATGAAGCTAAATCGAAGAGATAGAATGACCCAGTGTAGATGCGACTGAGGGTATCGAAAACAGGGACGTTTTCGTTAAGCGGCCATGGATGGTGCAAAGCGTCCCGAAGCAGTATCTGCACATAATCCCACTGCAGGTGATTGACTACAATGAAGGTACAAGCTTCAAACTCATTTAACCAACACCCACTCAGCTAAACACGACTAAACCAAACATAAAAATGCCAAACCTTCATTCGAAGGCCTACAAACTTTGGGGGCAAAACCAAGTTAGTTTTTAACTTAACATTCGTACCAAATGAAGCTAAATCGAAGAGATAGAATGACCCAGTGTAGATGCGCCTGAGGGTATCGAAAACAGGGATGTTTTCGTTAAGCGGCCATGGATGGCGCAAAGCGTCCCGAAGCAGTATCTGCACATAAGCCCACTGCAGGTGATTGACTACAATGAAGGTACAAGCTTCAAACTCATTTAACCAACACCCACTCAGCTAAACACCACTAAACCAAACATAAAAATGCCAAACCTTCATTCGAAGGCCTACAAACTTTGAGGCACAACGAGTTCGTTTTCTTGACTTAGAAATGGACAAAAGTAAGTCAGCACTAAGCCGCTCTATCACACCTTTGTAATCGCGACATTCGCTATCCTGTAGCACACTTGCAGCAGGTGGTGAGTAGCGATTAAATCATGTGATCAATCAAACTTAACCGAACCAAATAAGTTAAGTTAATCAATATCTCACTTACGTTGTTGTAATATGAGTTGCTTTTCACGAGCAAGCATTACCATGCGAAACATGCCCCACGCCATAATCACAGCACCTAAAAGCAACATGATATTAACAATGACAGCTTGGTTAGCGAGTATAGGTAAAAAATCTTGGTCAAATCCGGCAACTAAACCGTAAATTCCGAGACCAAACAACAATGCTCCAGGGAAATCAATTAAGGCGACTATCATCATACTGCGATGAATTCTAGCCAACTCAGCTTGGGTGTTATTCTGTGTCATTTGCTCATCCTTGCCTAAATACACTTAATGAGTATCTATTACAGATACCACGATGATGCCCAAAATAGCGCTTTGCAATTGAAGTATCAGCGTCATCAACGGCAACATAAACCATCCAATTGACGGATATGGTTATTGCTATCATGCCAGCAAATAGCTTATTGACCAACATACCATTGGTTGTTAAATATCAGCCAGAATAGTCACAAACAAAAAAGCCTTCAAACGAAGGCTTTCTGAATAATTATGATTCGATTATAACAAGTTGCGGTTATTTAAATACCGGTAAGATATCTGCCATTGCCAGTAAGTGACATGTTGCGGTCACTATCCCAAACAACACCACAAGCACAATCAGTGGCGTTCCGCCTGGCACCTTAAAGCCAACATAATCGGGATACTGCTGCCTCACTTTATAAGCCAGCAAAGCTGGAACAATCACAGCCCATATGGTGGCTGCAAGTGCAGCAAAACCAATGGCGAGGATAAACCCATTCGGAAAAAGCAAGCCCAATATTGTTGGCGGGATAAACGTAACCGCTGCAGTCTTAATCCGTCCGGTGCGCGAATCATCAAAACCAAATAGATCTGCAAGGTAGTCAAACAGACCTAATGTGACACCTAAAAATGATGATGCCACGGCAAGATTGGCAAACAGGGTCAACATGCTATCAAGCCATTGGCTGGCAATGACACCCGACAACGCTGCAACTAACACCCCAATATTACCGCCTTGGGCAATAACATCGGCAAACTGGCTGCGCTGAATATTACCCATAGTTGCCACTAACCAACACACATAAATCACTAATGCGATCGTGGTTCCGCTAATGATGGCCTTAACAATGGTTTTAGCATCTTTACCGTAATATTTAACTAAACTGGGTACGTTACCGTGATAACCAAAACTGGCTAAGCCAAAAGGAATCGCAGCGAGCAGATAAGGTAAGTAACGCGACTCACCATCGGGTGATACCAGTTTCACGGTATCGATATCGATCAATAAATTACCAATGGCCAAGAAGAAGGTAATGACCATGCCACCAAGCATGATGGTGGTAATGCGATCAACCGCTTTAGTACTGACAAATACCACTAGCGCCAGCACCACGGCAAACACTAACCCTGCCACACTCTGAGGTAGACTGACACCCAATGCCGATAAACTGTGATTAACAATCGATCCGCCACCACTGATATAGGCATAAGTTAAAATGTACAAAACAAAGGCTATAGAGACACCGTTAATGACTCGCCAAAACTGCCCTAGGGTTACTCGAGTTAAGGTATCGAAACTGTCACCGGGTTCAAAATGCAAGTTAGCTTCTAATAACAGCAAACCCGACATTAGCATGCAAAACCAGACGCCGAGCAACATCGCTATTGAGTAACCAAACCACATCCCTGCACCAACAACTGGCAAGGAAAACATTCCCGCACCCACTGTAGTGCCAGCAATGATCATCGCCCCACCCAATACTGACTTACCACTAGTGCGATGCTTGGCCGCATTCATATGGTTTGCCATTATTGTCCGTGCTCCGCATCCACACTGTCTACTATGGTTTGTTTCACTGACGAACTCAGTAACTTGTTGGCATGATCTCGAATTCTGATCACTTCGTCACGATGTTCAACACTGCATAAGTAACCTAGTTCTTTTAACTTAACACTCAAGGTGTTATACAGTTTTTTGTCATAAAACTCTGGAGCGGTAATCCCATGAAGTGCGCCTAGTCGTTGGGCCAACAAGTGACTGTCGGTTTCAAGAGCAGAACGTTCAAGCTCAGGCTTTATCGCCAGTAAATTGAAAATAATGGCATAACGCTGCAAGGTCTCACTGATCGTTTCTGCCAGAAGTAACACTTGGGTAATATGACGAGGCGTGATGACAAAGTTATCATTGTCGCTCAACAAACCTTGCTCAAGCATAAAGTCTAAAACGCCATCAACATATTTAGGCACATCATCAATGCCCATAAATAACTCTGCTTTCAACAATGGATAAAAATCCATCACGATGGCATGAATGCGCGCACGATCGCAGTCATCATAGCGCAATAAACAACTGGCAATTAATGAAGGTATCGCCATTAAATGAATAATATTATTACGGTAATAACTCATGGTGATGGCAATTTTTTCATCAACAGAAATAATCTCACCAATAGAGTCTTTGGTACTAACAAACTTATTTAACGACAAACAATGATCAACAATCGACTTACCATCACCCTCGGCGACCGATGCGTAATCGGTATAAGGTACGGTTTTCAATAAGGCTAAATACAGATCAAGTTGGCGTTCTAACTGACTTCTTTCTAATGCATTTTGCTCTGAGGCTAATAACACTAAACTGGTTAATGTTACCGAGCTCGCGGCGGCAGCACCGTTAATATTGGTCATCACGCGGTTAGCGAGTAAATTAACCGATGGAGTGAACCACGATGGTTTTTGATCAGGCTCTTTCGCCAGTTCGCTTCGCCATTCTGGCGCTTGTTGATTTAAGAAGTGCTGTAAGTTAATCGGCTCACCAAAATTAACATAACCTTGGCCAAAGTTGCCGAGTTTACGCAGCGCACCAAATAACTGCCAAACAGATTCTTTTTTCTTTTTCTTGCCGCTTAATTCTTTGTGGTAAGTGGCCACTTCCATCACATGATCATAACCTAAATATACTGGTACTAACGTCACTGGGCGCTCTATGCCGCGTAGTACACTGTTTATGGTCATTGCCAACATGCCGGTTTTAGGCGCAAGTAAACGCCCTGTACGCGAACGCCCACCTTCGGTGAAATACTCAACCGAATAACCTTTAGCAAATAATTGATCTAAATACTCACGAAATACTGCGGTATACAGTTTATTACCATTAAAGCTGCGGCGGATGAAGAATGCTCCACCACGGCGGAACATTGGCCCTGCTGGCCAAAAGTTCAGGTTAATACCGGCCGCAATATGCGGCGGAACCATACCCTGATAATACAAAATGTATGACAGCAACAAGTAATCCATATGGCTGCGATGACAAGGTACGTAGACAATTTCATGGCCATCATGGTGAAGCTGTCTTACCTGTTCAGCACCTTTGATATTGATACCGCTATATAATTTATTCCATAACCAAGTGAGAAAACGCTCGGCAATGCGCACTAAACTATCTGAATAGTCCGCGGCAATTTCATCGAGGTATTCAATCGCAGTTTCACGGGCTTTTTCAGGGGATACTTTTTTGTTGACCGCTTCTTCTTCAATTGCCTTTTTAATTGAATCTGACTTTAATAAAGAGGCAAATAGCATTTGACGATTAGGTAATTGTGGCCCTGTCATAACTTTACGTTGGCGACGGAAATGTACTCGCGCGACACGGGTTAATTTATGCGCAATTCTTTTATCTGTACCGTGCTCATCAGCCATATGGCGCAGCGATAACGCATTAGAAAACTGCACAAAATTATGTCGCCCTAAAAATAAAATCATCAGCCACTTACGTAACCAAGTTGGGTTTTCTCTTTCAAAAACAGCCGCTGTCATGCTGTCTTCTTCCTTACCAGGAGTTCGTCCCCAATAAAGACAAACTGGCACTAATTGAATATCGAGGTCAGCATTCTCACTATGAAGCGATAATAAACGGGTAAAATAATTAAGGAACTTCTCACCACTTTCACGTTTACCAAATAGAGGTTTACGCCCCTCTAAACACACCACTCGAGGCACTCTTAAACCATCAAGCTGTAACGGCTCATAAGGACTTGGCATACCAAATCCTTCAGTGATTTCGCTCAAGGCGGCAATATCACTAATAGATTCCGTTTTCATCAAATAAACCAAGGGCTTGGTCGGATCTATATTGAGGTCATCAAACGGATCATGGGGCACCACAATGGTCTGTACCATCCATTTCTGAACCCATTTTAATGCTTGTAAAAATATTGAATCTGGTTTTGACATGGTTATTTTCGCAACATAAGCCATTGTAATATTGTCGTATAGGATACCAGAAACCACCCTGCTTACACTATCTGGCCGACTTATCTTTACGTGTAAGCTCTCACTTTAAGACATAGTGCAAGATAAAACATATATAATAACTAATAAAAACATTTATTTAAGTTACAAAAAGCCAATAAAACACAAAAAATAGTTGGTTAATACTTGCACGAACACAAACACTGTATATAATGACAGTCACTGTATAAAAAGACAGGAATCATCATGAGACCGTTAACGCCGCGCCAAGCAGAAATATTAGACTTAATTAAAAACAATATCGCCGAAACAGGTATGCCACCCACTCGTGCTGAAATTGCGAAACGTCTTGGCTTTAAAAGTGCTAATGCTGCCGAAGAGCATTTAAAAGCATTAGCCAAAAAAGGCTTTATCGAGATCATGCCTGGAACCTCTCGAGGTATTCGCTTACCTCATGAAGAACAGATTGAAACCGGTTTGCCTCTGATTGGACAAGTTGCAGCTGGTGAGCCTATTTTGGCTCAAGAACACGTTGAACAGTATTATCAAGTCGACCCGAGCATGTTTAAACCTGCCGCAGACTTTCTGTTGCGCGTTCGTGGTGACAGCATGAAGAACATCGGTATTTTAGAAGGCGATTTACTCGCGGTTCATAAAATGCAACAAGCACGTAATGGCCAAGTCGTAGTAGCGCGTGTTGATGATGACGTCACCGTAAAACGATTTGAACAAAAAGGTAATGTGATTTATCTGCACGCAGAAAATGACGATTACACCCCGATTAAAGTTGATTTAAGTTGCCAAAGCCTAACCATCGAAGGGCTTGCCGTTGGCGTTATCCGTAATGGAGATTGGTTATGAACAAACTAATGGGCATCGCGCCACGTCACCCAGGCTTATGGGTAGATTTAGCTGAAACAGAATTGCATGGCAACCAAACCATTCGCACATTACAAACAGTCACCCAAGGTGAAGCTGAGTTGAGCCAGTTGTGTAGTCAACTCGCCACATTGAGCCAACAAGGTCGATGGATTGTGTTAATTAGCCCACCACACATTGGCTATAAACATATGCTGGCAAATGCTGGCGTGAGAATGGACCGTATTTTACTGGTGCACACTAAAGACGAAGTCGAAACCTTATGGGCGATGGAAAAAGCGCTTACCAGTGGAACATCAAGTGCTGTCGTCACTTGGACAAGCTCACTTGACGCTCGTGATAGTCGTCGATTAGAAATTGTGGCTAAAAGTGCACGGGCTTTAGGTGTGGTAATTGAGGATGTGAATGCTCACTTACCTCACAAACATCAACTTGTTAGCCCTACATTAATAAATGGAACAAGTAATTTTTGCTCATTTCACTAAGCATTAACCCTTACTTACCAAGCCCTGTATTGAATTCAGGGCTTTTTTTTCATCTTTTTTCAGTCAATTAGCCAACAAAGTGATCTTGATCAATGTTTAATCTACAGCTAATGTTGTTCCCAAGGATGAAATATTATTCATCTTTAATTGGACATGAATGACAGTGATTAAGATTACTTTCAGACAAATGAGCCAACTCAATATTGATAAGTTCAGTAGTAGGTACAAGCGTGGTGCACCGCTAATAATAAAACCGTAAACAATCTGTTTACTGCCACCAAGGTACTTTGAGGTCATCAAACTTTTTTCGGGAACCGAAAAGTTTGCATAGAGCAGAGAATTACTGTGTGACTTTTCTTTGTAATTGCTATTTGCAATGAACAGAGGAGCAGTCTTGTGAAGCAATGGTGGTATTGTTTACTGGTGGTGTTTATAGCACTTCCGCTTGGGGCATCAGAAATGTCCCTCAACATGACTCAAGGCGTGACAGATATCAGTGGTAAGGTTTATGGCCTCCACATGACGATACTTTATATCTGTTGTGCCATTGGGTTAGTGGTGTTTGGGATCATGATTTATTCAATGATTTACCATCGCAAATCAAAAGGCGCTGTTGCGGCAAATTTTCACGAAAGTACTAAAGTGGAAATAGCTTGGACCGTCATTCCTTTCATCATCTTAATCGCCATGGCTATTCCAGCCACTAAAACCTTAATTGCCATGGAAGACCCCAGCAATGCGGATCTCACCATCAAAATTACTGGGTCGCAGTGGAAATGGCATTACAGCTATTTTGATAAAGACATCGAATTTTACAGCACATTATCGACCCCCAGAGATCAAATCGATGGCATAGAGGCTAAAGGAGAGCATTATCTTCTTGAAGTCGATAAACCACTCGTACTGCCCATTAACCAAAAAGTGCGTTTTTTAATGACATCAGATGATGTGATCCACTCATGGTGGGTTCCGGCTTTTGCGGTTAAAAAAGATGCCAATCCAGGCTTTATTAATGAAGCATGGACCCGCATTGATAAGCCCGGAATTTATCGTGGCCAATGTGCCGAATTGTGCGGTAAAGACCATGGATTTATGCCAATTGTGGTGCAAGCCTTATCAGAGACAGATTTTGATAACTGGTTAGTAGAGCAAAAGCAACTGGCCAGTAATGCCGCTGCTGCTGCGGCTGCATCACTGTCACAAACCTTATCTCTTGAAGAGTTAACCACCCAAGGCGAACAGATCTATCTTGCTCGTTGCGCCGCTTGTCACCAACCTAATGGTGCGGGCCTTCCAGGTGTATTCCCATCACTAATTGGCAGTCCTATCATAAAAGGCCCTGTTGCAGGTCACCTCAACATCGTCTTAAACGGTAAACCAGGAACCGCAATGCAAGCCTTTGCCAAGCAACTTACCGCCCAAGAGATTGCCGCAGTGATTACCTTTGAGCGTAATGCTTGGGGCAATAATACCGGTGATGTTGTTCAAGCTGCTGATGTGAGTAATTTCTCTGGCGGCAATGAAGCAAGTACTGAAACAAATAAGACTGAAAGCACAATGGCCGCAACAGCAACTGAGAGCACCAATACTGCGACAGAAAAAGCGACTCAGGCTCTTGAAACCGTCGCAAAGGCTGTAACGCCAGAGGTTGTTGCCGTTGAAGATCTGCCCACCTTAACCTTGGAGCAATTAATCACAGAAGGTGAGCAGGTTTATGCCACCACTTGCGCCGCATGTCATCAAGCCACTGGTGCTGGTTTGCCAGGCGCTTTCCCTTCACTTATTGGCAGCCCTGTGGTTAGCGGACCGGTTAGCGGACATATCGATATCGTTATGCACGGTAAACCAGGCACCGCGATGCAGGCATTTAGTAGTCAACTTAGCCCACAAAAGATGGCCGCGGTGATTACTTATGAGCGCAATGCGTGGGGCAATAATTCTGGCGAGGCGGTGCAACCTGCCGATGTCGCTAGCCATGGACAGTAGGGGAAGACAATGAGCACAACAACGCACGATACACTAGCTACCGCTCATGATGATCATCATCACGGAGCGCCGAAAGGGCTCATGCGCTGGCTACTCACAACTAATCATAAAGATATCGGTTCGCTGTACTTATGGTTTAGTTTTATTATGTTTCTCACTGGTGGCGCCATGGCAATGGTCATTCGGGCAGAGTTATTTCAGCCTGGATTACAGCTAGTAGAACCTAACTTTTTTAATCAAATGACCACGGTTCATGGTCTTATCATGGTATTTGGCGCAGTGATGCCGGCTTTTACCGGATTAGCTAACTGGTTAATTCCGATGATGATCGGTGCACCAGATATGGCTTTACCGCGGATGAATAATTGGAGCTTTTGGATTTTACCGTTCGCGTTTACCATATTACTCAGTTCGCTATTCATGGAAGGCGGTGGTCCTAACTTTGGTTGGACATTCTACGCACCGCTATCAACCACTTATAGCCCTGATAGCACCGCTCTATTTGTATTCGCCATCCATATCATGGGTATCAGCTCGATAATGGGCGCGATTAACGTTATCGTAACCATTGTTAACTTGCGCGCTCCTGGCATGACATGGATGAAACTGCCTTTGTTTGTGTGGACTTGGTTAATTACTGCCTTTTTATTAATTGCGGTGATGCCTGTGCTCGCAGGCGCAGTGACTATGGTGTTAACCGACAAGTTTTTCGGTACCAGCTTTTTCGATGCTGCAGGTGGCGGTGACCCAGTGATGTTCCAGCATATTTTCTGGTTCTTCGGTCACCCAGAAGTTTACATCATGATTTTACCCTCATTCGGCATTATCTCCGCCATTATACCGACCTTTAGCCGCAAGAAATTGTTTGGCTATTCCTCTATGGTTTACGCTACTGCCAGTATTGCTGTGCTGTCGTTCTTAGTATGGGCACATCATATGTTTACCACAGGCATGCCAGTATTCGCCGAGTTGTTTTTCATGTATTGCACCATGCTAATTGCGGTTCCTACTGGGGTTAAGGTGTTTAATTGGGTAGCTACCATGTGGCGCGGTTCGATGACATTTGAAACACCAATGCTATTTGCGGTGGCGTTTATCATTCTGTTTACCATTGGTGGCTTTTCCGGTTTGATGCTGGCAATCACCCCTGCGGACTTTCAGTATCACGACACTTACTTTGTAGTGGCGCATTTTCATTATGTACTGGTGACTGGGGCGATATTTTCCATTATGGCGGCGGCATATTATTGGCTGCCAAAATGGACCGGTAATATGTACAACGAAACCTTAGGCAAGTGGCATTTTTGGTGCTCAGTGATCTCTGTCAACGTGTTGTTTTTCCCAATGCACTTTTTAGGCTTGGCGGGTATGCCTCGTCGAATCCCAGATTACGCAGTACAGTTTGCCGATGTGAATCAAATTGTTTCGATTGGTGGATTCGCATTTGGTTTATCGCAGTTTATTTTTCTCGCTGTGGTGCTCAAATGTATCAAAGGTGGCAAACCGGCTGGCGATAACCCTTGGGAAGCTGCAGAAGGTTTGGAATGGACCATTGCCAGTCCAGCGCCATATCACTCGTTTACCACTCCGCCGGAGATAAAGTGAGATGACACAGCCAACAAAATCAAATCGTAAGTTATTAATCATGCTGATTGCTGGATCAATTGGTATGTTTGGGTTTGGTTTTGCATTGGTACCGCTTTATGACGTGCTCTGCGATACATTGGGTATTAATGGCAAAACCCAAAATAGCGCCAGTAGCTATGAAGCGGTAGTGGTTGATAAAAGCCGTACCGTTACCATTGAATTTGTGACCCAAGTTCAGTCAGATATGCCATGGGAATTTAGCCCTAAAGTTAACCAAATAAGCGTGCATCCTGGTGAGCTCACTCACGCACAATTTTTGGTTAAAAACCTGTCTGCACACGACACAGTAGGCCAAGCAATCCCTTCAGTATCACCTGGACAAGGAGCGGCGTACTTCAATAAAACGGAATGTTTTTGCTTTAACCAACAACCCTTGGCCGCATCAGCAACAGCAGAATTACCATTGATTTTCTACGTGGACCCGGATTTACCCGCGTCTATTAATACATTGACTCTCTCTTATACCCTCTATGACATCACCGATAAACAGACGATCGTCGTAGAGCAAGGAGCAGCAAAATGACCACAAAGTATCAAACTTATTATGTGCCAAACCAAAGTGCTTGGCCGATAATCGGTGCTATAGGCTTATTTTTAATTGCATTTGGCGCAGGCACTTATGTACAACAATTAGCCACTGAAAAAACCTCAGGAAGTTACATATTAATCACTGGTTTTGCCGTGATTATCTTTATGATTTTTGGTTGGTTTAAAACCGTTATTGATGAATCAATGGCAGGACTTTACTCACCACAAATGGATCGTTCATTTAGGCAAGGAATGAGCTGGTTTATTTTTTCGGAGATTATGTTTTTTGGGGCTTTTTTTGGCGCATTATTTTATGCACGTATGATTTCAGTACCTTGGCTTGGTGGCGCATCGAACAATGCCATGACTCATGAGGTACTGTGGCCTGCCTTTGAAGCAATTTGGCCTTTGGTGAAAACACCTGATGGTAGTGCAACCGAGGCGATGCCATGGACGGGTTTGCCATTAATCAACACCATCATCCTGTTAACCTCATCGGTTACCTTGCACTTTTCCCACATCAATCTCGAAAAAGCCAATCGTAAGCCATTGATCATCTGGTTAGCGTTAACGGTGATGTTGGGGATTGCGTTTCTCAGTTTACAGGTCGAAGAATACAGCCATGCCTATCAAGAAATGGGCCTAACCCTGTCTTCAGGAGTGTACGGTAACACCTTCTTTTTATTAACCGGTTTTCACGGCATGCACGTGACGATTGGTACCCTGTTCTTGATTATTTTATTACTCAGAATTATCAAGGGTCACTTTACCCCCGACAAACATTTCGCATTTCAAGCGGGTAGTTGGTATTGGCACTTCGTTGATGTGGTTTGGTTATGCTTATTCATTTTTGTTTATGTGCTGTAAATCAGCACTAATAAGGTCTGGGGTTAGGTTGAATATAGCCTAGCCCTAAGGCCACCAGCAGCACCACAATCACGACAACAGAAAATAACACTCTACGACCAAGATAATGGCTCATTGATTGTTGATGCTGCCCTTTAACCATAATAAATAAGGCTCTAGCTAAGTTAAATAATATGAATACAAGCAACGAGACTAAAACTAACTTAACAATGAAAGGTGTTGTCACAGGCAATCCTTTTAGGAGTGTGGGTGTGTCTCGGGTGTTATTTGTAATGATTACTTTGGTCGTGTTTGGCTTATTGGTCAAGTTAGGATTATGGCAATTATCACGGGCAGCGTTTAAACAAGAGTGGCAAAGCACATTACTTGTGCGCCAACAGCAGCATGCACTCAATTATGAGGCAATGTTAGCACTGGTTAATTTATCAAAGTTACCCACTGGGTCTGAGTCAGAGGCGGCATTGCTCACAGGTTACCGCTTATCGATTTTGGCAAAACCCGTTAATAACACAATAATGCTGCTAGACAATCAGGTGTATCAGGGGCAAGTGGGATATTTAGCTTACCAAGTGTTTGAAATAACCCCAGAGCAGCCTTGGATACTCGTTGAACTAGGTTTTGTTGCAGCCAACAAAGACCGTCGAATATTGCCTCAACTTGAACCACTAGAAATACGCTACTACACCCTCTATGGACGGGTATATCAAAAACAAACCAATCCATTTAGTGATCAGTTAGATGCTGAACAACGCGCCGATGCGCCAATACGTTTTCAAAACATCAACACTGCAGCACTAGCTGACATGTTAGAACATTCGCTAATACCTGTAGTGCTACAACCTGAAAATGTCCCGCGCTACAACTTACCGCAACCTTGGGTGCCGATCCCATTATCGGCGCAGAAGCATCAAGGTTATGCCTTGCAATGGTTCACTATGGCAGGAGTATTTTTAGGATTAATGAGCTGGATAGCATATCGACAATATCGACGTTAACTCTCGTCGTGAATAAATAACTTAACAATAATATCAATATGATAAAGAGGAGATGGAATGAACTCCCTACCGAAAAAGAGCAATAAAGCGCTAATCGTATTACTGCTGGTGTTTATTTTACCGGTTGCAATAGCCAAGTTAGTGCTAAGCCTAGAACTCTATAATGGTGCGGCGACGAACAAGGGGGCACTGATCACTCCCGAAGTGAGTTATGCCAACTTAGCCATGGAAAACCCTAAACCACATATTTGGCAGGTACTTTTTTTTCTCCCCGAGCAGTGTAACGAGCAGTGTCAAGAACGTCTGTATATTTTACACCAGAGCTATATCGCACTAGGCAAAGATAGAGATCGCGTTATCCCGATCATAGTGGTGAATAATCACAGCGACACCAAGATACTCAAACAATTGAATATCGGCTTTGATCAAGTCAATGCCAATGATGCTCTTGCAACATTGTTGACTGAACAACAGCTGATCATTGTCGATCCTCTTGGCAGCCTAGTGATGCAATATGACAATGTGATTGGCCACGACGCCAATATTGCCCAAGGTAAAGCCATGATTGCTGATTTACGCAAAATGCTTAAATTATCGAGGGTGGGCTAATGACCATTAATCGGCTGATAAAATTTACCTTGGTATTTACCTTAGCGGTCATTTTAATGGGGGCTTACACACGCTTATCTGATGCCGGACTGGGTTGCCCTGATTGGCCTGGATGTTATGGCCATTTAGCGGTACCCAGTGCAAGCCATGACTTAGCAAAAATCGAAACGCATTTTCCACAAATGACCATAGAGCCAGAAAAAGCATGGCTTGAAATGATCCATCGCTACATCGCCGGTGCATTAGGATTAATGGTATTAGCTATCCTTGTATTGTGCCTTAAACAACCTCATGCACCGAAAAACTCTCCCCAGTTTTATAGCCGTCTTAATTGTATTTCAAGCAGCGCTTGGCATGTGGACTGTCACAATGAAACTAATGCCTATTGTGGTAATGGCACATCTTATTGGCGGTTTTAGTCTATTTGCCTTGCTACTGCTGCTGTACCTTAGGCTTAAGCCATTACGGATCCCAGGAGGTGATACTTATGCCCGAAAACTGGTTCCGTTAGCTTTAGTCAGTCTAGGAGTATTAGTCATTCAAATTGTACTCGGCGGCTGGACCTCATCGAATTACGCAGCTCTCGCCTGTACTTCGTTACCCATTTGTGAAGGTAACTGGGTCGATAACTTACGTATTGCCGATGCTTTTTCACCGTTCCAAGGCGATCATCCAAGTTTTGAATTTGGGGTATTAGACTATGCAACTCGAATGACCATTCATGTCAGTCATAGAGTTTGGGCCGTTGTTACTGCCATAACATTGATCCTACTAGCGCTAAAATTACGTTATGCACAATCACATGTAATGCGAAACAGTGGTTACTTATTACTGTTATTGGTAATCACCCAAGTCGGACTGGGTATTAGCAATGTGGTGATGAATTTACCTTTGGGCATCGCGGTATCACACAATGCAGGTGCAGCCTTATTGCTGCTTACCTTAGTCTTTATTAATTACGCCCTGTGGCGTAAAGCATAAGCGAGGATCGACCATGACAAAACCTCTTACTATTAGTCAGGTTCAACCTAAATTAACCCTACAATGGCGCGCTTATTTTGAAATGACCAAACCAAAAGTAGTTGCACTTATGCTACTGACCGTATTGGTTGGCATGTGTTTATCGGTACCGGGCATAGTGCCGCTGCAACCTTTAGTTGCTGGTATGGCAGGCATTGCAATGATGGCGGGGGGCAGCAGCAGCATTTAATCATTTAATCGATCGCAAAATTGATGGCTTGATGGCCCGCACTTATAACCGACCGTTACCCAAAGGTAAAATATCGACAACCAAAGCGGCTGCATTTGCGGTGTCTCTCGGAGCCCTAGGCTTTGTGGTACTGTATGCCTTAGTCAATCCCCTAACCGCTTGGCTGACGTTTGCCAGTTTAATCGGCTACGCCTTGGTGTATACCGCTTACCTTAAACGAGCAACTTCACAAAATATCGTTATCGGCGGATTAGCAGGCGCTATGCCACCATTGCTTGGCTGGACCGCGATAACCAATGAAATGCATGGTTACGCCCTATTACTTGTGATTATTATCTTCACTTGGACCCCACCGCATTTTTGGGCGTTAGCGATTCACCGCCGTAAAGAATATGCCAAAGTTGATATTCCAATGCTCCCTGTAACGCACGGGGTAGAATTTACCAAAACCTGTATTTTGCTTTACACTATTTTACTCGCCATTGCCTGTTTACTGCCTGTTTTAGTCGGTATGTGTGGTCCAATATATTTGGTCGGCTCTACCCTACTCAGTTGTGGCTTTATCTATAAAGCGTGGCAGTTAAAGTTTCATGATTATCCAGAACTGTCGATGCAGGTATTTAAATTCTCAATTTATCATTTAATGGTGTTATTCATTGTTCTATTAGTAGACCATTATTTTTGGGTAAACACTTAACCTAAAAAAGGAAGTATATTGAAAATAATCATAGCATTAGGGCTGATATTATTAGCCATAGGCGGAGGTGTTGCTTACCAAAAGATGCAAACAGAACCTATGGTACTGGCAACCAGTTATGTATTTGAACAGCAGCGGGCATTAGCACCATTTACATTAGCAGACCAGTACGGCAACACCTTCAATAACCAATCATTGCAAGGTAAATGGAGCTTATTTTTTATTGGTTACACTGCTTGCCCTGATGTATGCCCTACTACCTTGAATAAACTCGCCGCGGCTTATCCACAGCTACAAAAAATAGCCAAGAATATACAAGTGGTGTTTGTGTCGGCAGATCCTAAACGCGACACTCAAGCGAAACGTTTGGATTACATCAATTTTTTTAATCAGGATTTTATAGCGGTTACTGCACAACACGCTGATTTGTTTCCCTTCAGTCGTGACTTAGGCTTTGTATACGCTATGGTTGGAGACGGTAGCGACTATCAGGTAGACCATAGCGCATCTTATGTATTAGTTTCCCCCCGAGTAGAAAAGATTGCGGTATTTAAACCAAAACCTCAACCCGGCCAATTAGCGCAAATTCTTAATGCAGAACTGATTGCTGACTTTGAGCAAATAGTAAAATCCTGGCAATAGCGCGGACTCATTAACCGCAACGGTAACTAACTGAGATAACATTATTCTTCAAGCCACTGCCCATTATCTTGTGGGCGGATCCACGCTTGTGAAAACCAATAATAACCGGTTTTTGTTTTGCTCGGTGCCGTACAATTATAACGCGAACGTCCTGGGGCTAAATCTGATGATGCCTGAATCGATAAGCGATTTTTACTTAACCAAATGGGCTTTTTAGGGCCTTGCCCTTGAATAAAACACATCACCTGATGTGGATAAATATCTTCAGTATCGAGGGTTAATATCAACTTAGGTCGCCATTGGCCGGATACAAGTAGAGGGTCGCTTATATTTTGCTTAGTTACAGGCATAGGTAAACTGGAAAATTTAACCTTTAAACTCGCCAAATCAGCGTAAGCATTGGCCACAGGGAAACGCGGTAACGCCGTTAATGAAGCATACTCTCCAGCGGCCCCCGATTGCTGACCAAAACCAACAAAGCCGTGTTTAGTCAAAATAGCTTCTAACTTGCTAGTGTATTCGCCGTAAGGATAAGCAAACATTTTTACGCTTTGGCCAGTACGTTTTAAGATCTCGGCTTCCGTTGCGAGAATATTGTCTTCAACTCGTGCTTGCCATTGGTCTTGGGTTTCTTTACCTTGGCGACGAATTAAATGTTCATGCCCCCAACTGTGATTCGCTATTGTCACCCCTTGCTCTGACAGAGTGTTAATATCTTGCCAGCTCATCATCCCTTGGTAACCTGCTTCAATCGGAGCAACAGAAATAAATACCGTATATGGAAACTTGTGTGTGGCTAAAATAGGTGCAGCATTTTGAATAATGCTGTCATAGCCATCATCAAAGGTAATCACAATACTTTTATGATTTAAGGTCGTGTTATGCTTAATACTAGCAACAGCATCGGTTAAAGAAATAACCGTAAAATCATTATCAGCTAAATACTGCATTTGCTCAGCAAACTGACTCGGGGTCACACTGGTACTTTTAGGCGTGTTTTCAGACACATGATGATACTGTAAAATAACCACTGCATTGGCATCTAAATGCAATACACTCAAACTGAGCAATGCCAACCATAACGCTATTTTCTTAACCATGATTATTCATACCTATGTCAGTTAGTACACTACTGTTAAATCGCCAAAAAAATCGTCAATTATTGGCATTAGCAACACCTATGATCCTGTCTAATATTACCATTCCGCTCTTAGGATTAGTTGATACAGCTGTGATTGGGCATCTAGGACACGCTTATTATCTTGGTGGCGTAGCCTTAGGAAGTACCATCATCACCTTGATGATATGGTTGCTTGGTTTTTTACGTATGTCCACCACCGGACTTGTCGCGCAAGCCTTCGGGGCTAATGATACCTCAACTCAGCAACAATTACTGATACAAGGCTGCAGCTTAGCATTAACCTTAGGTTTCGTTGGCGTCATGCTGCAATCTCCTCTGCTCAATTTAGCGCTCAGTCTCAGTGATGCCAGTGAGCAAGTCATGCTCTATTGCCGCCAGTATGTGTCGATTCGAATCTGGTCCTTGCCTTTTGCCCTAACCAATTTAGTGCTACTGGGTTGGTTGCTTGGGCGCCAAAAGCCCAAAGCGGCTATGTGGCAGCTGATTATCGCCAACAGCGTCAATATTATTCTCGATATTGTATTTGTCATGGTATTTAAATGGAATGTGCAAGGCGCGGCATTAGCATCGGTTATTGCTGACATCTGTGCTTTTTCAGTGGCATTAGTCATGGTTAAACGCCAACTTATTGATATGGGTGGACTCAAATTAAGCCAGGTTATCGCGCATTTATCTTGGCGCGGTTATGCTCGTTTACTCACCTTAAATCGTGATATTTTTATTCGCAGTTTATGCTTACAAGCCGCGTTTAGCTTTATGACTTTTTATGGTGCCGGCTTAGGTGACAATATTATTGCCGCTAATGCCGTGCTGCTTAATTTACTGATGCTGATCTCTTATGCATTAGACGGCATAGCCTATTACGCCGAAGCAGAAGTGGGCCGCGCATTTGGGCAAAAAAATCCAACCTTACTCCATGACAGCGTAGTGTTAGCTTTTTGCTGGTCGGCAATAGTGGCAGGATTATTTAGCCTACTATTTTGGTTGGCAGGGCCGTGGATAATTCAGCTATTAACCAACATAGAAGCGGTGCAAGATACTGCCAATAATTACTTAATCTGGCTCATTTTTATGCCTATATTGGCGTTTGGCTGCTATTTATTTGATGGGGTATATATTGGCGCGGCACAAGGACAAACCATGCGAAATAGTATGATAATCGCGACCTTTGCAGTTTACTTTCCGAGTTGGTACCTGTTGCAAGCTTGGGGCAACCACAGCCTTTGGGCTGCGATGTCGATATTCATGCTATGTCGAAGTGTAACACTCGGCTGGCACTATTATTATAAACTCAGGTATCAACTGGTGAGCGTATAATATATTGAAGACCTCGCTATAAAAATGTAACATCCTAACAACATTTTATCGCTCTTCAAACGGATCTTTAATGAAACGGATTTTATGGCTTGTTGTTAGTTTATGTCTATTTTCGCATAGCTCTTTTGCCAACCCCCTGCCTGTAGAAGCCTTCGCCAGCATCCCAGATGTCCGCTTTGTTAGCTTATCACCAGACGGAAAAAAAATAGCATCTCTCATTCGAGTCAGTACTAATGAGCTTGAAGGTCAAGTACTCTCTATTCGCGACATTAAAACCAATAAAGATATTTTCCCATTACAGACTGACAACCAAAAATTTGTCATCTTATCGTTAACCTGGGCAAATGATGATGTCATCTTAATCGAATCTAAATATCCTTCTATTCGTCGAGGCATACCCACAACCGAAACCCGCTTAATGAAATACACACTGAGCGACAACAAAACCACAAGTGTCTTTTCTAATCACTCGCTATCGCGCTTTTACGGGTATGGGTTACCGCAATTACAAGCATCGGTTATTGACTACCTTGACAATGATCCCGGTCATATCCTAATGCAAATTAAAGGCTTAGGTTCTAAACCACAATATGAAAGCGTCATTAAAGTCAGTTTAAAAACCGGCGCTATCAAGACATTACAACCGGCACGTATGCATATTGGAGACTGGTTAACCGATAGGCAGCACAACGTGCGTATTGGTATTTATCGCGATGACACAAGCTACCGTATTTACGAGCAAAAAGCAGCGGGTGAAGATCTGCGTATATTATGGGAGTTCGAAGCGCTAGCAGAAGATGTCATCTGGCCTATCGGTTTCGACCATGATCCTAATATCTTGTATATCAGCGCCTATCATCAAGGTCTAAAAGCCATCTTTAAAGTCAACTTAACAGACCCAAAATTGACTAAAGAGCTGGTGTTTCACAATGAAAATTACGATGTTGAAGGCTGGTTAGTTTATTCTGAACTAAAGCAAAAAGTGATTGGTTTAAGCACCGACATTGAAGGCGAATATCTGTTCTGGGATCAAGACTATATCAAGTTAAATAATGGTCTAACGGCAGCATTACCCGAGTCACACAATGCCATCACCCAGTTCAGTGATGATGAACGTCGTTACATCGTTTATGCAACTGGCCCAATTGAATCTGGGGTGTATTACTTTGGCAATAGAGATCAAAATGTACTTTACCCTGTGGCTTATCGATACAGCCAATTGCCACCAGAGATATTATCAACACCTAAAACAGTTAATTACCAGGCTCGCGATGGTTTAGCCATTGAAGCCTTTTTAACCACCCCAAAAGACGCTATCGCCAAAAACTTACCGACCATTATCTTTCCTCATGGCGGGCCAATTAGCTATGACTCAACCACCTTTGATTATTGGGCGCAGTTTTTAGCTAACCGCGGTTATGCAGTACTGCAAATGAACTTTCGTGGCTCGGCAGGTTATGGCTTCAACTTTATGAGCTCGGGTCTTAAAAACTGGGGCCTAGAGATGCAAACCGACATTGAGGATGGTGCTCACTGGCTGATAGGCCAAGGTATTAGCGATCCTAAACGCATGTGTATTGTTGGTGCGAGTTACGGCGGTTATGCCGCATTAATGGGTGTGGCTATCACACCTGATCTGTATCAATGTGCCATTAGTGTTGCGGGCGTCACAGACCTTGAAGAATTAGTTAAATCATCGCGTGGATACTACAATAGTAAAATTGTTAAAAAACAAATTGGTGATGATTACGATGATTTATATCAGCGATCACCGATTAGCAAAGTGGCCAGTATTAAGGTACCAGTGTTATTAATCCACGGTACGAAAGATCGTGTGGTGCGCGTAGAGCAAAGTGAAAAAATGTATGATGCGCTTAAGGATTTACAGAAGCCAGTAAAGTATATCGAATTAGAAAATGGCGATCATTACTTAAGTAATAACCAACACCGTCTTACTACATTTATTGAAATAGAACGCTTTTTAGCAGCTAATCTTGGAGTACAATAAAGCCAATTTAGTGTTTATCTATTATCTAATTAGTCATAATGAGAACAGCATGACCGAACAATTGATTATTACCGACCTTGAGATCGGCAAGGGTAAAGCGGCAGTAAAAGGGGCATTAATTACCACTCGCTACAGTGGACGTTTAGCCGATGGCACTCAATTTGATGCGTCAGATGCATTTCAATGTGTTATCGGCACAGGCAGAGTAATTAAAGGTTGGGACCAAGGTATTATCGGTATGAATGTTGGCGGTAAAAGACAACTATCAGTACCGGCACATTTAGCCTATGGTGAGCGTCAAATGGGTGATCGTATTCCAGCAAACTCTGATTTATTCTTTGATATAGAATTACTTGAAGTGCTCACTCGAGACGACTAATTGACATGAATATATCAGTGTAACAAACGAAAACGCGACCGGTGAGGTCGCGTTTTTTGTAGTGTGCAATTCGTTATGCTTACGCGTAAGAATGATCACCGTGTTGGTGTTCTGTCACGTCACGCACCCCAGTCAATTCTGTAGGGAACATGTCTAGTAACTGCTTCTCGATACCATCTTTTAAAGTGATATCAACTTGAGAACAACCGTTACACCCACCACCAAACTGCAATACTGCAACACCCGCGTCGGTAATTTCTACCAGCATGATGTTACCGCCATGGCTGGCAAGTTGTGGATTAATTTCTGACTGAATAACGTATTCAATACGTTCAACAAGAGGTGCATCGCCAGACACTTTACGCATTTTAGCGTTAGGTGCTTTTAAGGTTAACTGCGAACCAAGCTGATCAGTTACGAAATCAATGCTAGCATCATCTAAAAATGGCGCGCTTTTTTCATCAACCATGGCGCTAAAGCCATTAAAAGGCAGTTCAACATCATCAGCTTCAGCAGCATCGGGTGGACAATAAGACACACCACACTCTGCTTGTGCAGTACCAGGACTGATAACAAACACACGAATGTGAGTGCCTTCAGGTTGATCGGCCAATAGTTTGACGAAATGGGCCTGAGCTGTATCGGAAATGGTGATCATAAAAACCTGCTCCGTCAGGGAGTACCTGAGTAAATTAGTAAGAATTAGACCTATGATACTCTGTGTTGCATTAGCTTTGTAGTGTCCATGAGATTTGATCGTAAAAAAATGATCTAGTTCAACGTTTTTTAAGCTTACAAAAAATGCAAAACGCACTGTAATAGGGCTTGCAGCAGGTATTAGCCAATTGTTTTTATTTATAAAAAATATTGTTATTACTCAAGTCGAATTAATCTAACCTACAATCGAGCTAATCTAATAATCCCGGAGCCTCAGCCCGCGCAAGGCACCATGTTTGTACATGAACAAATTGTGCACTAAATAATCGGCTTATTTCATCTACGGTTGTACCGGTTGTCACCACATCATCAATTAACGCAACACGCTGATAAGGAATCTCCGCTTGTAACTGGAATGCGCCATGGCAGTTCTTGCGCCGCTGTTTACCCGCTAAGCCTGTTTGCGGCGCAGTATCAACCACCCGAGTTAAGCAACTGTCGTCTAGGGGAATACCCGTTAATCGGCTAAGTTGTTTCGCAATTAACCAAGCTTGGTTAAAGCCTCGCTGTCGTAAACGATTTGGATGCAAAGGCACAGGGATCAACACCTGTGGTCGCCTAATGATGCCATGTTTAATCAGTAAGGCAATTCGACAAGCTAATTGCTGAGTTATCGCGTTAAGCGGTGCACATTGTTGTTGGTATTTTATCGCGGCAATCAGAGGGCCTAATCCTTGATGATAACTGCAAGGTGCCACTACAACATTGGGCGTATGTTTAAGGCATTTACCACAATATGCTTGCAACAGTGCGATTTCACGGCCACAACCTAAACACACTTCATGTTGGTACAAACTTGCCGCTAAACACACCTGGCATACACCAGTGAGCACTTGATTAGCAAACAATTGATCATAATCCATTTGATCTATCCTTTGCTGGCACAGCAAGCAACGGTTGGGTAAACTGCCTAGTAAAATAACCCTAGCACGCTGAATGCGCTTGACGCATAAGCCTAATATGTGGGTGATGTTGATTGAATTATTGATTGACAGCATTGGCTATTCATTCCATTAAATAGACTCAAAAGAGGTGTTAACCGTGAGTTTTCCTGCATTGCATATTGATACCCTAGGCTCACAAGGCCAAGACATAGTGCTATTACACGGTTGGGGCGTGAATAACCAAGTCTTTAGTCCGTTAAAAAGCGCCTTGCACCAGTATAGAGTGCATTATGTGGATTTGCCGGGGTTTGGCCTCAGTGGCAACATTGATGGTGACATAACGCAATGGTCACAAGCACTTGCAGCGCAACTTCCACAGCAGGCAATTTGGATTGGCTGGTCATTAGGTGGCTTAATTGCGAGTCAAATTGCCATTGATTATCCAGAGTCTGTAGCAGCATTAGTGACGATTGCCTCATCGCCCTGCTTTATGAGCCGGGAAGCAAATGAGCTTAATCCAACTTGGCCTGGTATCCAGCCAGATGTATTGGCACAATTTTCAAGCCAATTAAGCCGTGACTTAACTCGTACCGTTGAACGATTTTTGGCGATTCAAGCCATGGGAAGTGATAATCCCAAAGCGGATATCCAACAAATAAAAAGCTTAGTGTTAAGCAAACCATTGCCGACACAACAAGGATTATCCCAAGGATTGGATATGTTAGCGCAAGTAGATTTGCGTACAAGAATGGCCCAAATACAACAGCCGTGGTTACGAATTTGGGGTAAGTTAGACAGTTTGGTGCCGAGAAAGATCATCAGCGCATTACCGCAAAGTGACAGCATTGAAGACGTCGTACTAAATAAAGCATCCCATGCGCCCTTTATTTCACATCCAGAGCTATTTTTAAGCCATTTATTACCCTGGATCATAAAATACAGCCAAAAATCACCCAATAACACTTTAGCCTTAGTGAAATATTGACTATAATTTAGCCAGCACATCTTATGGACAAGGTCTAGATGATTATTACCACTCATTATCCGCAGATACCGCTAGCAACTTCAAATGTTGCGACGGATCTTGCTCGTGTGGACAATCAACAAAAACCGCCGGTTATTCCACCACAAGAACCCACCAAAGGCCATGAAGAACGCCAATTAAATCCGCAAAATGAGCGTGCTAACGCGTATATTGTTGCAGAGAAAAAACAGCAAGAACAAACTAAACGTCAACAACAAAATGTCGCTCAACAGTCAGTTGAGTCTAAAATACCCGCTTCACCAATGGCTCGGCCTCAGACCATCAGAATTATTGCTAGTCAGACTCCAGCGCTGCAACGTAAAGATATTCAGTTAAAGACCCAACCAAATAACCCTAAAGCAGCAGCAGAACCCAAACAACGCCAGTTGATAGACTCTGGCTTATCAAGTGCGGCATACCAACAATTTGGTCAGCGGATTGGTCAATTCTATCAACAACAATCCGCTCCAAATATTGAATCTCAGTTAAAAATCTTAGCGTGATACTGCGGGAGTAGCCAGATCAGTGATAGTCGGCTTTGCTTGTGTATTTTCCGAGCGATACAACATTTTGTTATAGGCTAGACTGCCCCACAACGCCCAACCTAATGCCGCTTCTGCTTGTGCATCATCTAATTTGGTTGGCGTTAGCTTTTCAGTCGCAAAATCATAAGTCACACTTTCAGGCGGTAATTCAGGTTGTAAAATAGTCATTTTATTCCCTTCTAATAAGCCAAAGTTTTTATCATATTGCATCATCGCGCGGCCAGGCCAAGAATCAGGTTCTTTGGTTAAATCACGGCCTAGCATTGGATAACTATCTGAAATACCCAGTAACGAAACTAACGTCGGCGACATATCAATTTGGCTCACAACCCGTGGATCGTGCTTCACCGCAATTCCGTCACCTAAAATAAGCCCTGGGATACGGAAACGAGAAACAGGTATTAGTGCAGCACCGCCAACACGACTGTCATGATCGGCCACAATCAAAAATATGGTGTCTTTCCAATATTCTGATTTTTTGGCTTTCTTGAAAAACTCACCCACGGCATAGTCGGCATATTTTACCGCGTTATGCATGGTGTATTGTGGTTGCTCATACAGCTCAATACGGTCATCAGGGAACTCATATGGATCATGATTACTTGAGCTAAACACTAAACTGAAGAATGGTTTGCCCTCTTTGTGCATGCGTGAAAACTCTTCATCAGCACGGAACAATAAGTCCTCATCAGACACCCCCCAAGATGCGACAAATGCAGGATCTTTATAATCACCTTGATCAACAATATCGGTAAAACCATTGCCTAAAAAGAAGCTGCGCATATTATCAAAGTGACTTTCTCCACCATAAATAAACTGTGTGGTATAGCCATGTTGTTTTAATAAATCAGCAATGGTAAAAAAGCCAGTTTGACTCTTACCCAGCTTAACCACTGCACGAGCTGGCGTAGGCGTAAAGCCAGTTGTCACCGCCTCAATGCCTCTTACCGAGCGTGTGCCTGTAGCGTATAGGTTTTCAAAAAACCACCCTTGTTGAGATAACTCATCAATATTAGGTGTTAGCGGTAAACCACCTAAACTGCCGACAAAACGCGCACCAAGACTTTCTTGTAAAATGATCACAAGATTCTTTGGTTTGCCAGTATAACTAGCTTGATTGAACGACAAGGTTGGAATGGCGGATGACGTAAATGCACTCAGTGGTCTGCCACTTTCACGGCGCACAATATCAATCACTTTTTGATCAGCTAGCTTGCCATACACTTTCGATGCATCTTCTTCGTTACCCATTTGTTTAATCGCAAAAACTAATGAAAAAGAGGAATTAAGTACCAGAGAATTAACTAAAGGATCGTCAGAAAAAGCCACTAATGAGGGATTAAGTGGTCTATGCCCTAACGATGAACGCGCACCTAATATAGTCACGGCAATCACAATCACAGCAAGCACAGGACGCCAGTACCATTTAGGATAACGAATATTCTGCGTAAGCTTACCAGTAAACCACCAGCCACCCCATAAGGTCGCAATGGTTATCACTGCCGACAAAATAAGCTCGGCTTTACGCCCTGCCCATAACATCGATAATACTTCTTTTTGGATACACCAGATATTCAACATACAAGCGATTAGGTCTAAAACCATATTCGGCAATAAATGACGGCGATGATGCTTCAAGGAAAATGATCACCCACAAGCCCAGCGTTAGCCACACTCGTAATATTGTGACCCAAACTCGGCCAACTAAATGCTCACCCGAAAATACGACTGTGCCTAAGGCTGCAATGCCCCATAACCAACACATAGAAGCAAAATCAACTCGTAAACCTTGAATAAAGATATAACCCCAACCTTGCGCATCACTGACGCGATCGGCCTGCCACAAAGACAAACCTAGGCGACTCAAGCTCAAGATAATAAGTGACATAACACTGAATATAATAATGGCTTGGAGTAAGCTTCGTGAATGTTGTGATGAAGAAGGCAGCGCAGAACGTGCGTTATACCTAAAGGAATTTACAGCCATTTATTGCTCCGATATTTTGTTATTTTTTGCTACATGCGCAATTTAGATGCAACAAGACGAGCCAAACGTAACATGATTGTTATTTACAACAGACTAATGTTGGTATCTTTACCCGTATTATGCTGATGAATAAGGCCTTAATAATTTGATCTATTCAATCAAATTAAATATTTTATTCTTTTACTTATCAATATATTAATGAAAAACCATAAAGACAGGGATCATTGGATCTAAAACTATCTTAGTCTAAGACTCTGATTCATTATCAAAGTTCACTGATAAGGGCGGCTATACTAACCTTTTATTAACGATTCAGCTCAATCGTTTATCTCTTCAATGTGATCTGACTTAACATAATCCTGTCTCACGGTCAGCTTTTACTGGAATACTTAGAGTAAACATAATCTTATCTGTCGACACTAACTCGAAGCTAAATGTAAACCCGTTCAATTTGGCGACATTTTCCACAATGGCTAAACCTAACCCATGGCGATCGCTATTTGAACGTGATTGTTCCGCTTGAAATAAAGGTAACGTGAGTCGTTCTAAATCATTGGCATTAATACAAGTGAGTAATTGGTTTTCAATACTAATCACTAACCCTTGGCTATCTGACGTTAATCGTATTGGAATCATTGATTTTGCTGGACTGTAGTACAGCGCATTATCAAACAGATTGGTTAAAATAAGATGTAAAGAAAACTCATCAATAAGATAATTTTTATCCGCAGCACGATTATCAATGATTAAACGAGCATGAATGGCTGAATACTTAAAGGCCAGCTCATCGATAACGCGGCTCATCAGATCATTAATATTGATAGGTTGACAGTGCAGATTAATGCTTTCAGATGAGGCTTGTTGCAATAATAATAAATTATTAACTATCGTTTTCATCCGTAAGCTAATACTAAGTACATCTTGTTTGTAACTTCCCCCAATGCGCTCATCGTCTGGATAACGAATGTAAATTTCACTCAAACTGATCAATTCACTGATAGGTGTTTTCAGCTCATGGGCAATATCAGCAGTAATACGCTTTTCAGTTTGTAAGTATTGTTGGCTAATTTTGACAAACTTATTGAGCTCTGTGCGTATGGGTTCAATCTCAAGATAGCGCTCAGAGTCGGAAGACAGCGGAATATGTTTTTCATTAACATTGACCGTTTTTAAAGACATATTTAATTCGTTCAGCGGTGTTAAACCACGATAAATAACCTTAATGACGGCCCAGCGTATCAGCACAATAACCAGCAATAAACCAATACCTAAGGTAGAATCAATAATCACTGAAATTTGACTTAAGTCTTCCGTTGTAATGGCTATCGTTAACCACATGGGTTCGACTTTGCTTATCATTGCGCGGTTTACTTTGGGAATTTGCGGCTCAAAGTAGGACACCATTGCTCGACCATCTCGCCCATCGGGCAACACGACATCAGCAAAAACCGCACTGTTAAGTGGTATGTCTTTTTTGAGTAAATTTGCATCGCTGTATTGAGTTAACGATTCAGAGCGCTCGAATACGTTCGAGCCTTGCCATAATTGAAAGAAACTCGCTTTGGTTGATGAGCCAAATTCAGGCATAAATTCGCCAGAAAAATCAAATTCAGTACCTTTGGGAGTGACTTTAACTAAGGTCTTTAGGTAATTAGACTTGTCGGTTAAGGCATTATCAAATTCAGCATCAACCCAATTATCTATGCTGATATCAATAGCAAAAAAAACTAAAATTAAAATAGCCGATACCACATAGGTCATGGTGTTGGCTAAATTTGTGGTTAACGATTTCATTCGTGCTCACCCACAAAATAACCAAAACCGCGCTTATTTTTAATGGGTAGCGTTGATCCAACGGCTTTGACCTTTTTACGCACCGACGACAAATGCGCTTCAATAGTATTTTTCGACAAATGGTTAAAAGAGCCTACGACGGCTTCGCTAATTTGTTCAGGATTAAGCACTTGCTTAGGGTTGTTAAATAAATACTCAACGATTTTAAATTCGTTTTTAGTCAGGTCGATATAGTGACCGTTTACATGCAGAGACTTATTACTGGTATCGAGAACAAAGTCAGCAATGCAAATCGATTTAACTTGCTGATTAAGTACACCCCGTCGCCCAAGAGTGATTAATCTGGCTTGTAATTCGTCAAACGAAAAAGGTTTAGTCAGGTAATCATCGGCCCCCGATAATAGTCCATTGACTCGATCTTCAGCTTGAGATTTAGCTGATAAAATAATGACTTTAGCCTGATTACCCAGTTTACGGATGCTTTTGAGTAAACTGATACCGTCGACGTTAGGTAACATTAAATCTAAAATAATAAAGTCGTACTGGTTAGTCAGCGCCATGCTTAATCCCTCAGAACCATCACCGGTTTCATCAACGGTATAACCTAAATGATCTAAGCCAACTCTAATGCCGCGACGCAAGGCTTCTGAGTCTTCAATTAACAGCACTTTCATTGAGTGTCCTTTATCATAATTACGCCTTTATCCACATCGCGATTGATGTTGTAAAAAGAACCATCACCTAAAACGATTATGAGTCTTTATTGCAACTATTTTGCATAACAAGCTAGCAACTAGGGTTAAGTCAGCTATGCCGACAAAATAACCCACCACACAATGACAGCCATTAACATACTAATAAACACAAAGGCGGAGGCAATATCTTTGGCTAAACCGGACAAGGTATGAAACTCTAAGCCAATACGATCAACCACTACCTCTATGGCGGTATTAACCAGCTCTGCAAACAACACAAACAGTAATGCCAACACTAATATAGCCGATTGTGGTGCGCTAATATTGGCCATACAAGCAAATATCGTTAATGGGATAAACAGCAGTAACTCTTGTTGGAATGCTGCTTCATTGCGACACATCCACTTTAAGCCATTAAAGGTATTTTTACAGGTATAAAGTAAACGCATTATACCGGTACGTTTAACCACTATTTTTTCCATGTTGATGCTCTCGTCATTGCGCTGGCTAGAAGATGAATTTGAAATTGATGAGGTCATTTATTCGGCCACTTTAATTAGTTTTACACGCTGTCGTGATGTCTAACTTTGGATCATGTACCGAAGTTGCAACCCCATAAAGCCCTAGTAATGAGTGGAACAAATTGTCATGGGAAAAAGTCCCTGTTTGAGCTAAATTAACCAAACATTGACGATCCATTCCTTTCGCTTGAGTGTAATCTTGTGGTAACCACATAAACCAAGGAATATGAGTTTGCTCCTTAGGTGCAAAGGCATAAGGTGTGCCATGTAAATACATGCCGTTTTCACCCAGAGACTCTCCATGATCAGAAAGATACACTAAGCTGACATTATATTTATCTTGGTATTGCTGCAGTACTTTAATGGTTTCGGCTAATATATAGTCGGTATATGCTAGGGTATTGTCATATACATTGACGATCTCCTCATCAGTACAGTTTTCAATATCACTGCGACTGCATGCTGGTGAAAATCGCTGCATATTTTCAGGGTATCGCTTCCAATAGGTCGGGCCGTGGCTCCCCATAGTATGCAAAGCAATCATCTGATTATTTAAGCTGTTTTTGCCTGAAGAAGTTTGGTTTTCAACATCTTGCTTCAACTTAGCACTAAGCTTATTGACTAACACTTGGTCATAACAACTTGAACCATCGCATAATATAGGATCATCGTTAGGCGCAATATCAATCTTAGTCAAGCGGGCTGCGACTTCTTTATCACCGCCATCACTATCAAACCAAGTGACTTCAACACCGGCATTCTTTATCACATCTAGGACATTATTTTGTGCATCAGCAGCTTCACGGTTGTAATTATCGTGAGTCAACCGTGAAAACATACAAGGTAAAGAATAGGCAGTAGCTGTCCCGCAAGAAAACGCATTTTGCAGCGCAATAATCCCTAAATTTTGGGTGTAAGGATTGGTATCACGTTGATAACCGTTATAAGCCATATTTTGCGCGCGGGCTGTTTCACCAACAACTAAGACCATCAACGTCGATTTGTTATTACTGTTAGCCAGCAAGTGTGCATCTTGACCAATAGGATTAAAGGTTAATTTTTCAGTAAAATAACGGTTATTTAAATACTTAACTGTATTAAAAATATGTGCCGGAATAATCATCTTATTAAGATATTTATTATTACGCCCTACCGATGCGTAATCTTTGTAGAAAAACAGCACCATAACGCCGATTATTGCCAAGCTCACTAGCGTAAATCCAACACGCCGCAAGATGGCTTTAACGAATGATGGGCCACTGGTTAATTTAGCGCGATAAAGCAAAATAGATGGCAAAATGCCTAGCAGCAACACATAGCCAACGGAAGGGAGACTGACATATGACAATGCTTCGCCTGAATTGGTCTCGAAAATATTTTCAATCATGCCGTAATCAAACATGACGTTATATTTTAGCATGGCGTACATTGCCGCAGATGACGTCAGAAGCAATACAATCATCACGGGTTTAAACACAAATCTATACGCAAAGAAGCTGAATATCAGCATAAAACAGCCGGTCAGTAAAATGGCTGGCGACAGAGAAAAAAGTACATGTCCCTCTGTGGATAACTCATAGATTTTACGTATTAGCGGAATATTCAGCACAAACCCAAAATAAACAGCAATGATGAAGATCATTGCCTCATAACTGAAACTTTTTGGGGTAATACGAGATAGTGTTTGCGTTAGTAATTTCAATGTTGCCACTCACTATTAACTTGATTGGTGGCGATATTCCACTCTGAAACTTAAGATTCACTTAATATAAACTGAATTATTGCTGTTTTGTTAATTCAGTTTCAATAATATGGCCTAATAAGCAAAAAACCCTAACATCTAAGATGAAAGGGTTTTAATAATTAACATTCTATTAATATAGAGTGTGGAGTCTGGGCGTTAATAGGCTATTTTTTAAGTTTAGCAAAAGCGTCAGCAAACGCATTGCCCATAGCAGCATTTTGCTGCACTTTGACTGGCTTATTAGTAGATTTATTATGCCCCGCAGTTTGGGAATTAGTTGACGACTTAGCCGCGGCTGACTTTTTATTGTGACTATTTTGTGGCTTAGGTTGTGACTGTCTGGTCGCTTTTTCAGTATCGATTTTTTCATCAAGACGCATACTTAATGCAATGCGACGACGCTCAATATCAACTTCCATGACTTTGACTTTCACCACATCACCCGCTTTGACTATGGTGTGCGGATCACTAACAAATTTGTCGGTTAACGATGAAATATGCACTAAACCATCTTGATGTACGCCCACATCGACAAAAGCACCAAAATTAGTCACGTTAGTGACCACGCCTTCCAAAATCATCTCAACTTTAAGATGCTTTAACTCTTCGATACCGTCTTTAAACGTCGCGGTTTTAAACTCGCCGCGAGGATCGCGACCAGGCTTGTCTAGTTCGGCCAAAATATCATTAATGGTAGGTATACCAAATGCGTCAGTGACAAAATCGGCAGCGTTAATCTGTTTTAACAAATCACTATTACCGATCAGTTCTGTTAATGGCAATTGCTTAGCGTTAGCAATCGACTCAACCAAGCTGTAAGCTTCGGGGTGAACAGATGAAGAATCCAGAGGATTATCGCCATTACGAATACGTAAAAAACCTGCCGCTTGCTCATAAGCTTTAGGCCCTAAACGGGCCACACTCAATAGTTGCTTACGGTTAGTAAATTGGCCATTCGCATCACGAAAATCAACCACGTTTTTGGCTAGAGCTTTGGTTAATCCAGCCACTTGAGCCAATAAAGGTGCCGATGCCATGTTTAAATCAACACCCACGGCATTCACACAATCTTCGACCACAGCGTCCAGCGACTGCGATAACTGACTTTGGCTAACATCATGCTGATATTGCCCTACGCCAATGGCTTTTGGTTCAATTTTTACCAGCTCGGCCAACGGATCTTGTAAGCGACGTGCAATAGAGACAGCGCCACGAATAGATACATCAAGATTAGGAAATTCATTGGCAGCAAATTCAGAAGCCGAATACACAGATGCCCCCGCTTCACTAACAATCACTTTAGTCAGCGTTGGATGCGTCTCTTTCATGGCCGCAATTAACTCGCCGGTAAGCTTGTCGGTTTCACGTGAGCCAGTACCGTTACCAATCGCGATAATGCTCACTTTGTGCATTGCGACTAAGTTACTTAGGGTGCGAATCGACTTGTCCCACAAGTTTTGTGGTGCATGGGGGAAAATAGTCGTGTGGGCCACCAGCTTACCTGTGTTGTCTACAATCGCTACTTTCACACCCGTACGAATCCCAGGATCAAGCCCCATGGTCGCTTTAGCACCTGCAGGTGCTGCCATCAATAAATCACCCAGATTACGGGCAAACACTTTAATAGCTTCTTCTTCTGCGCTCTCACGCATCTTGGCAATAAACTCAGTTTCCATTTGCAGAGCAACTTTAATCCGCCATGTCGAGGTCACTACTGTTTTCAGCCATTCATCAACACTACTGTTGCTGAGACGCAGCCCAAAGTGATCGCTAATAATCACTTCACAATAACTGCCTTCAGCAGCTTGGTTGTCAGGATCGGCATTCATCGATAGGCTTAACATGCCTTCATTACGACCGCGTAACATGGCTAAAGCACGATGTGATGGGATTTTGCTCATCAACTCATTGTGCTCAAAGTAGTCGCGGAATTTAGCGCCTTCTTTTTCTTTGCCTTTTACCATGCGACTTTCAAGAACGGCTTGCTGACTTAAATGCTGGCGAACTTTACGCAGTAATTCTGCATCTTCGGCAAAGCGTTCCATTAAAATAAACCGTGCACCATCAAGCACAGCTTTAATGTCGGCAAAACCGGCTGCAGGATTAATAAATTCACTGGCTTTGCTATCTAGATCTAATTGGCGATCAGCCAACACAGCATCGACCAGCGGCTCAATACCTGCTTCGATAGCAATTTGGCCCTTGGTGCGCCGCTTTGGCTTGAATGGTAGGTATAAATCTTCAAGACGGGTTTTACTGTCGGCGTCATTAATCGCTTGAGTTAACGCTGGAGTTAATTTCCCTTGGGCGCCAATACTCGACAAAATCACTTCACGGCGATCGTGTAACTCACGTAAATACCCTAAGCGAGAAAACAAGTTACGCAACTGGGTGTCATCTAAACCACCGGTTGCTTCTTTACGATAACGCGCCACAAACGGCACTGTTGCACCATCATCTAATAGCGCAATGGTCGCTGTGACCTGTTGTTCACGGACATTAAGTTCTTGAGCGATAATCTGGGCAATATTATGCATAATCAATCGAATTCGACATGGTTTAAAATAAAATTATGCCAAAGATACCATAAAGACCATCAGTTCGCTGCTAGTACGAAAGGCTTTTAAGATAATCAATAAAAAGAATGCATCATCAGGCCTGAAGTGCTAAAACACACAGATAAATATTGCGGCTTCTTAGTTGTAAATTTTTTAACAACAGACAACATGGCACAGTTAATCGACCACATAGAAGAGTACCCAGCGTGAAAACAAAGCTAATCACTTTAGAAGGCTATAACAAACTCAGAATTGAGCACGACTACTTGTGGAAAGAACAACGTCCTGAAGTGACCAAAATTGTCACCTGGGCGGCAAGTCTTGGCGATCGCTCAGAGAACGCAGATTACACTTTCAATAAGCGTTTATTAAGGCAAATTGACCGTAGAGTGCGCTATTTACGTAAGCTGCTGCCAGAGCTCAAAATCGTCTATTACGCCCCAGAGCAAGAAGGCAAAGTGTTTTTTGGTGCCATTGTCGAAATCGAAAACGATGCAGGTGATATCAAAACGTTTAAAATTGTCGGTCCAGAAGAAATTTATGACGAACGCAAAGATTACATCTCCATCGACTCACCAATGGCGCGCGCCTTACTCAAAAAACAAGTCGACGATGAAGCCGTGGTCAGTACTCCCCAAGGCGACAAGATCTGGTACATCAATAAAATTACCTATGCCAAACCATAGCCTAGTGTGCCTAACTGCAACCTACTTCGTGGTGTTTATCATATGCAATGACAACTCATTTATGAATTTAATGATGAATCACTTAACCACAACTACCACGCTGCACAACTGAAATAACCTTTTGTATTGCCAGCGAGAAACGCCATCGTTTTGTTCTAGATTATATGCAGAGTACCTTGCTCACCACGCATTAAAGCGCCAAAGCCCAAAGGTCATTTTCGGCACACAAACTGATCAATATACTAAGACTATATCGATGATTTTATAAAAATATTGAATAGTGAATATGGAGTGAAGATGTTACAACCTGAGTGGATTTTACTATTTTTATTATTAGGCTCTTTTGTCGGTTTTATGGCTGGGTTATTAGGTATCGGTGGTGGTGGGATTTTAGTCCCGACATTAACCTCTATATTCCTATTGCACGGTATCGCTATCGATCATGTAGTGCATTTGGCGTTGGGAACTTCAATGGCTTGCATGGTGATCACTTCTTTTTCCAGTTTCCGATCTCATAATGCAAAAGGTGCGGCTGTATGGTTGGCTGTTAAAGGTATGGTTTTAGGCATTATTTTAGGTACATTTACTGCAACATTTTTAGCCTCATATTTAAGTTCATTATATCTGGGGATCTTTTTTGCATTATTTATGGCATTTGTATCGACGCAGATGTTTTTAAATAAAAAACCAAAACCGTCAAGGCAGTTATCAGGGCCTGCAGGCTTATTTTCAGCGGGTTTAGGTATAGGATCTATATCAGCATTAGTCTCGATTGGTGGTGGCTCTCTAACCGTCCCCTACCTAACATGGCAGAACATTGACATTAAGAAGGCCATTGGTACATCTGCAGCTATCGGGCTCCCCATTTCTATTACAGGTACTATTGGGTATTTGATTAATGGTTGGAGTTTTTCGTCAGTAAATGACTATATCTTAGGTTATGTATATCTGCCTGCGGTGGTATTAATTTCAGTAACCAGTTTTATAACCGCACCCTATGGTGCACTACTGGCCCACAAGTTACCCGTGTCACTGTTAAAGAAAGTATTTGCGGTTCTGCTGATTATATTGAGCATTAAGATGTTGATTTCAATAATGATATTAAACTGAAATACGTTATCAACGATTATCAATACAGCTTAAAACCCATAATGGGTGTTGAGCTGTAATCCATACTCTAAAAATAGTTGCTAATAATTGTCACTAGCGTTTTATTGCGACTTTATTCCTGAATAAAATCTTCCATAAACCATGCGCACAAAGTATGGCGTCCATCAACTTGTGCTTTACTATAAATGGTTGATGCTTGTTGGCGAACGGTTTTTTTCTTTGGTTAAACGTACTTCGGCAATTTCTTTGAAACTGAGGCCTTTTAACAGTAAAAGTGCCACTTGTTGTTCACTTTTGGTAAATCCCCAAGCAGTAAATTGTGCTGCAATTGTTAGGCTGTATTCTTGTCTGGCAGCATGCATTTGGCTCGACATATTATTAATCTGCTTATCTGCTTTTACGAGTTTGCTCCTGAGGGCTTTTACCTGGCGAGAGCTGCGTATCAGATCGAAACCTAAATAAATACTGCCCAATATGGTAAGCAATACTAAGATCCCCTCTTGTGCAATATGCCAAGTTGGGAGGTTGAGTTGCAAGTCAGCAAAGATGTCAAAAAGTTTAAATAACGTTATCAACAGCAATAATATAATAATAAAAACATCTTTTTTCATGGTAACAATCCTGACGCTAAGCAATAATAAAAAATACCCCCAAAAATAACACAAGATAATTTAATAAATTAAATCAAAATCTTACGCTGTGGTACATATGTACCATAAGGGGGTTTATGATACATGCTACCCATGCGATGTAACACCAACATGAATATTATGATTATACATTTTGGGTTACAGAAATCACTTATGTCTGCTGTTAAGTTTAGTATCAAGATATGTCTTCTCATCGCGTTTATAAGTTGTGGTACTTACAGCTATGCAACGCCTAATAACCAACTGCCACAGCTGTTGCAAATCAGCCAAGATAGGTTAAAAGCGACACAAGCTAACAAGATGTCAACCAATGATGTCCGCGGGGTGGAATTAAGCAGTTCAACTTGGTTGTCCGGCTTACCCAGTATTAACTTAAGTTACCTTAGCGACCTTGATAATAGTAACATTTATGAGCAAGAAGTATCGCTTAACCTACCTATCAAATCATTCAGTTTGCACTCTAGTGATAAACAGCTGAGACAATTGACCCAAGACTTACAAGGTCAGCAGGTCGCATTACAAAGACTGTACTTATCTGGTTTGCTCAGGCAAAGCATGTGGGAGCATCGCATCGCATCGGTCAAACTTAGCCAGCTCAATCGTAAAGCCACCTTACTCGAAAAATTACACACTCAACAAAAACAACTTTCCGATGCTGGAGAGTTACCTTTAGTGAATTTATTATTGTTAGAACGTGAGCGCGTTGACATTGATCTAGCCCAAATTGATCTTAAGCAGCAACAAGCTGATGCACTATCGCTTTTTCGCTCGTTAACAGGCCGAAATGAAATGCCTGAGCAAATAGAAGAACAATCGCACCCTGACTCTGGTAACCCTGATGCGGTTAACACGGCCTTAATGCAGCATCCATTGTGGCGCTTGCAATCACTGCAACAGCAGCAACAGTTGTTAATGATCAAAAGTCAGCAAGCGGGAGAGCAAGATCCTTGGACTGTGTCATTAACGGCAAAAGAAACCGCTGGCGATCAATTTAATGACCAACATTTAGGCCTAGGGATTAGCGTACCGCTGAGTTTTGGCTCGGCACTATCACAAAGTGATCTGTCTATTTGGCAAAAAGATTATCAAGAACAAAGCCTAAACAGTGAGCGCATCTATCTTGAATTAAAGACCCAAACAGAAAAACTGGCTATGCAACAGCAAAGTCTTCGCCAACAACAGGCGTTACTGCAGCGCGGACTGTCTTTAAGCAGAACCATCACCGAACATTTGGCCAAAGTGAAAGATCACAATCAAATTGGCTATGAAATCTGGCTGCGTCGCTATATGGACGCGCTTGATACTGAATCGCAATTAGCGCTTAACCAAGTCACTCAGCAACAACTTCATTCTCAGCAACTGCAAGCCTTAGGAATTTCATTATGATGGCCAAATTTGGCGTTAGCCTTTTATGCGTACCTTTTTATATATTAGCCAGTATCGCGTCCGCGGAGTCGATATCGCTTGAAGATTTGGGTAACTTAGAATTGAGCTATATCCAGCCTCGAAAAGTAGCCAGTTATGAAGGTAGTTCACTGCCAGCACAAATTGAGCGTTTACCCGGTAATGATTATTGGGTTATGACCCCTGAGAATATCCAACAAGTGACTTTCTTAGTCGGTCAGGGGCAAATCGTCACCAAAGGTCAAGCGATTGTGAGGTTGACGGGTCCTGAAGTGTTTCATTTTCTGGCTCAAATAGAGGCTGCTAAAAGTCTTTATCAACTAGCCAAGCAGCGTTACGACCGTAATAAACCATTATTAGAAAGTGGCAGTATTAGCACGGAAAAGTGGCGTGAGATCAGCCAAGATTATTTCAGCACTCATCTTGAATACGAACATATGCAGCATTTTATGGAGATGGTGCAAAGTATCGATGCCAAAACAGAATCATTAGTGGTGATTGCCCCTGTTGCAGGCATTGTCAATCTGAATCATCTCAATAGTCCTTACACCGCAGGAGCCCAGCTATTTTCGCTAGTACCTGCGGACAGCATAAGGGTTAAAGTCAATGTGCCCATGAGCCAATCAACGTCATTATCGGCAGTAAATATTAATCAGTGTCATATTTCGATAGATGAAGTATCGGCTATTGCTGATGGTGTGTTTTTAACGGCATGGTCAAAGCCGGTACCTCAAGAGTGTAACTTACTGTTAGGCCAACAAATCACTGTGATACCCGAGTATCAAAAAGCCGTGTATATGTTACCTAAAAATAGCGTATTTAGCTGGCAACAAGAGAGCCAAATCTTTATCCAAACAGCGCAAACATTATCGGCGCTCAGTATCGATATTTTAGGTTCGACCTCTGATGAATATATTGTTGCGAGCGATCAAGACCTAAGCCAAATTCAAGTATTATCTCAATCTGTTGCGGCTGTTAAAGGGATATTACTTGGCTTAGGAGGCGAATAATATGCTCGCTTCCGTCATCCGTTTTTCGCTGACTCAGCGCATATTTGTTCTGATTGTCGCGCTGATATTAATGCTCGCTGGTGCTCGCGCTTGGTTTGCTATTCCGCTAGATGCTTTTCCTGATATCTCACCGACTCAGGTTAAGATCATTTTAAAAGCGCCAGGCATGACCCCTGAAGAAATCGAAGCACAAATTACCGTGCCTATCGAAACTGAATTATTGGGGATACCTAATCAGGCTATTTTACGTTCAACCACCAAATATGCCATCAGCGACATTACCCTAGACTTTACTGAAGGAACTGATATCTATTGGGCCAGACAGCAAGTGAGCGAGCGACTTGCCGCAGTGTGGGACAGTTTTCCGGAGGGGGTATCGGGTGGTGTTGCACCTATGAGTACACCATTGAGTGAAATTTTTATGTTCACTCTGGAAAACCCTAATTTATCTCTAATGGAACGCAGACAGCTGCTGGAGTGGGAGGTTCGTCCACTCCTGCGCACCGTTGCTGGAGTGGCCGATGTTAATATTTTAGGCGGTTATGCTAAGAGTTTTAGCATTAATCCTAATCCGTCTGCTATGGCCGCTGCTGGGGTGAGCTTTGCCTCACTTCAACAAGCCATTATTGATAATAACCACAATGAAGGTGCCGGAAAACTCACTATCGGCACTGATACTATTATTGTCCGTGCTGAAGGCCGAATTGATAATATTGATGAGCTAAAGCAACTGGTTATTAAGGTTGATGATGCCAAGGTATACCGCCTTAGAGACTTAGCAGATATTCAGATTGGTCATTTAGCTCGTTATGGCGCAGTAACCAAAGACGGTGAAGAAGCTGCTGAAGCGTTAATTATTGCTCTTAAAAATGCTAACACGGCCAAAGTGGTCAGTAGTATTAAAGAAAAGCTTGATCAAATCAGCACCACATTACCTGAAGGCAGTGTGATTAATACCTTTTATGATCGCGCAAACCTAATTAATACCGCCATCGATACCATTTCGAGTGCATTGTTTGAGGCTGTACTGTTAGTTATTGTGCTACTGGCACTGTTTCTAGGCAACGTCCGCGCCGCTTTGGTGGTGTCGCTGTCTTTGCCTCTCGCGGCATTAACGACCTTTTTAATGATGGACCTATTTGATCTTTCCGCCAACCTTATGAGCTTAGGTGGATTAGTGATCGCCATAGGTATGTTAGTCGACTCTTCCGTGGTGGTGGTTGAAAACATGGTCAACCTGATTGCGACTAAGCAACGGTTACCCCGTTTACACCTTATTTATCGCGCCACGAAAGATGTCGCGATTCCGGTAGTATCGGGCACTGTCATTGTAATGATTGTGTTTTCGCCATTACTGACACTTACAGGGCTGGAGGGCAAACTGTTTACTCCAGTCGCCGTGACGATTGTGTTCGCCATGTTGTCTGCATTGGTGTTATCACTCACCGTTATTCCTGTGGTGGCGTCTTATCTGGTGAATGAAAAGTCTGCCCAAGAACCTAAGGCCATCGAGAAATTAAAAGCCGCGTATCTTCGCAGCCTTAAAAGTACTTTTAACCATAAAAAGCCTTTTATGATCATCGCGTTTGCCTTACTCATCGTCAGTTTAGGCTTGTTTAGCTTAGTGGGTAAAACCTTTATGCCGACCTTAGATGAAGGTGACATTATTTTACAGTTAGAAAAGTCGCCCTCTATCTCGCTTGCTGCCTCTATTGCGATAGATAAGCAAATTCAGCAGACCTTGCTTGCTGCGGTTCCTGAAATTAAGCAGATGGTTGCTCGTACCGGAGCAGATGAAATGGGTTTAGATCCAATGGGCCTCAATGAAACCGATGTGTTTTTAGAACTGGCCCCACGCGATGAGTGGCGATTTGATACTAAAGAGCAATTAATTGAGGCGATTCGCAGCGAGTTGCTTAAGTATCCTGGAGTTAATTTTAACTTTACCCAGCCGATCCAAATGCGCGTTTCGGAAATGCTCACCGGCAGTATTGGTGATGTAGCGATTAAGGTTTTTGGTACCGATATCGATACTCTAGGGCAATTAACCGCGCAAATAGAACAGCTTGTTAGTGCAACGGCTGGCAGTATCGATGTCAAAATGTCGATGATTGAAGGCAGTCCTTTTATTAACTTAACCTTAGACAATGAAATGGCACGTGGATTTGGCATGAGCACCATGGAGTTTGCTCGCTATTTAAAGAGTCAGCTTGAAGGAGTAATTGTTACCGAAGTGCTACAGGGTAAAAAGCGTACTCCAGTTCTGATAGCCAATAATCAAGGTGGCTTAAGCAGCATTCATGAACTGAAAAATCAGTTATTGGTGATGCCAGATCATTCCTTAAAGCGTTTAACTGATGTGGCTAAATTAAGCTATAAAGAAGGACCTATCTTAATTGAACGTGAGCAAGGTGACCGTTTCTCGGTGATCACCACTAACGTTCAAGGGCGCGATATCGTCAGCTTTGTTGAAGAGCTCAACGCGAAAATCACGGCCGATATTAAGTTCCCTAGCGGATACAGTGTCAGCTTTGGTGGCGAGTTTGAAAACCAACAACGTGCGACTAATAATTTACTCTTGGTTATCCCCATTGCAATTGCGTTAATCACGCTGATTTTGTTCACTACCTTTGGATCATTAGCGAAAGCCGGTTTAATCCTCGCCAACGTGCCATTTGCCATGATGGGCGGTATTGTGAGCTTATATTTGTCTGGCGAATATTTGTCGGTACCAGCATCGGTCGGTTTTATCGCCCTGCTTGGCGTCGCGGTACTTAATGGTGTCGTGATGGTGAGTTATTACGAGCAAACCAAGCATCTGTTCAGTGGTTTATTAGCACGAGTAGAACAGGGTGCCGCGAGGCGCTTACGACCCATCTTGATGACTGCCACGACAGCAATGTTTGGCTTAATGCCGTTGGTATTTGCTTCTGGTCCTGGGGCTGAAATCCAAAAACCGTTAGCCATTGTTGTGATTGGTGGCTTGTTAACATCAACCATTACAACACTTTATTTATTACCAATTCTTTATTACTGGCTGGAGAAACGTAAATGATCACTGAGCAATTGTTAGTGCTGATCGCTCAAAATGATATCAAGGATGATATCGTCGATACTTTAATCGAGCTGGATTTCTTATCAGGTTTTAGCCTAGGTGATATTTGTGGTTTTAGTCGCGAACATAGCCACTTTAATATTAAGGAACAGGTTGAAGGTTACCGAGAATTTTGTAAATTTGAAATTATGCATCCAGTTGATCAGCAGCAGGCATTATTGAGCGCCCTTGCGCTAGTGTGCAAACATAATCCGTGTCGTTACTGGATCACGCCAATCGTGCATACCGGCACCTTATGTTAGCCGAAATAATAGCAATCGGACTAAAGCATCTTGTGTCAAACAAGCGATAAACTTACACCGGTTTGCGGTCGCTATTGAATAAAATGGTAAGGCGTTGAGATGAAAATCTACCACGGTTTAGGATTATTCTTATCTACTGTGTTGGTCACAAATAGTGTTGTGGCCAACGAATTAACGTCCAATGATAGCGCTGTGGCGGTTGAGTTTATTATGGCACCGGCGAGTAAAATAAAGCTGTCATTTGATGAAATAGTGACATTAGATTCACTAACGCTTAACGACATGGACGGCTACGGGCTCAATTTAAACATTCAAGTGCCGAAAGGTGAAAGCAAGGTCTTTTCTGTTGAGATACCCTCACTTATGCCGACTGATTATGTTGTTTTATGGCAGGTCCATAATCATGATAACGTCGCTAAAAAGGGAACGCTTAAGCTAACCATTGAAGATGACGATAGCTACCCTCGTCCATCAACCAAAAAACATAAGTACGCTATCCTGCATAACAAATTGCATCATTAAATAATTTGCCGATAGTTTGGCTCACAAGATTGCGAATTAGCGACTAAAGCATTTACTTACTCGCAGATCATCACCAATACAGTTCGAGATGATCCGCGGGGTTAAAGCGATTTAACATATCAAATACGCCAACAGCATCCATTATGTGGCTTGTGAAAAGTCGGACAGTAAGCGCTCAACATGGAATAAAAAACGATAGCAATAAGCAAAATGGTATTGTGGCGAGTATTCTGCTAAGTTCAATTGTTATCAATTAGTTGTGTGTGCATTGATACTGATACTCAAGCTGAATGGGCATAATCAGTATTCGAACACTGTCATTATCATTGAAAGGAATACTTGTTTATGAAAGGATTCACACTCATTTTAGTCGCGCTATGTACATTTTCATGTGCAACCATTAAAACCATTGATCCCCCACAAAATCATCTTAATATCTCGCAGAATGGCAAAAAAAGTTATTGTGAAGAGATACCAAGAGTCTATAGCGGTGTTTCGTATAACTTCTGCCTTTTATATGGTGAGCCAAGTAAAACGGTCAATTTAGGTGGCTCAGTTAACAAGGTCCCTCTTATTGTTTTTGATACGGTGTTTTCTGTGGTTTCTGATACCGTCGTTTTACCCTACACCATAAAAATGCAAGCTGACAAAGGCTCACTTAAGGTTAATTAACCTGCCTATTCTTTAGCATAAATCTAGGCAAATCGGATGGTTTATCGATGATAATTTTTAGCAGGTCATTAATGGCTATAAGGATCAATCACTATGGTTGAGCCATTGTAGAATGAAAGTTCTGATCAATTGACTGTGTAAACAAGATAAGCCTGAATTAACCATAAAACAGACCGAACACCAGACAAGAAAGCGAAGAATAACAGCCATGAAAAGACTGTCAGGAATAGCATTAATTAGCTCAGTTATTTTATATAAATTACTGTCCACATATTTTGATTACCATTTATATTTCTACAGCTTTGAGAACTATAAAATATTTGATGCAACATTAAATTTACTGCTGTTTTCGATACTGCTATGCGGTTCTTTATTGGCTGAACTCAAAGTGAAACTATTATTAATCATAGTAGGCTTTGTATTCGCTTCTTATCATGTATCAACATTTTTAAAATACGGCGAAAAATACAAATCTATATATGAAGTCAATAAAAATAGCACCTTAGTGTTAACCAGTTACGATTTAGGTGCACTAGGAAGTGGCTTGGTAAACGTTGAACTTTACCAAAAAAATAACTTACTGATGGAACCTATCACGCTAAGGTCATATGAGCACATAATGAATGGTGAAATAGTAAAATATGGTAATTGCTGTGTAAAAATAACCATGACAACTTATGACAGGAAAACCATCGAAGATATCATAAGCTTAAATGAAGTCCTTATTAGGCCAAGTATGACTCGGTAAACCTATTTCCAAGGCGTATTGACCTCTACGCGAGGTTCATACGCCAACGGACGACTGATAAAAATAATCGCGACTCATTATAATTGTTACCACCTGCACTAACGTTACAGGGCGACAAATGTTAAGCCGTTTGTGGTAACCACTGCCCCTGATAGTAACGTTCAATTACGCCTTCATCTGACCAGCGCAGTAAATACAACCATTGGTTATCGACAAGCCAGCGCACATTGTCATGTTTAGCCGTGATCTGCTCAATGGGCTCTCTTGGTGCAGCGAGATACACAGCTAAACGTTGCGGTTGATGCATCCATTTTTGGCCATCATGCAGCGTTTGCATCGACAGGCCAATACGTAAATCGCCACCGTTACCTTCAAATACACCAATATGACCCGCGACAGCGTTATGCAGTAACTTATTACCACTACCGTATTTAACATTATCGCTCACCGATGCGTTATATTGCATATTAATCCAATTGGTTACCACCATAGGCGCGGTCATGATTAATTCTAAAACGCCAAAGTCAGCATCATTTTGCCATTGGTAATCATGTAAAAAGCTTCGACCTTGCAGATTGACATTTCTGGTCCAAGATCGAGGCGCCACAATAAAAGCGGCATTATTTACCAAACCCCATTCTGGACGCACTTGAGACCAATCATTACTGCGCTGAATATAAAATCGATCTAATTCAGCTGCACTGCTAACTAACTCTGGGGAGATGTGAACCAAACGCTCTCGCTGCGCCGTTTCTGTAGCAGCTGTTAGCCATGAGACTAGGACGGGATCGATATCGGTATCAAAGCAATCAATATGATCTGTGGTGGTGTTATGCAATGCGGCCACAAAATGGGTCGTGCTAGGAATTACAACCTCTAGATCTAACAATGCTTTACGTACATCTTGCTCATTTAATAATTGGGCTAAAACCCGCACGTTTACTTCACCAGTTTGACCGCCACAGGCACCACAATCCAAGCCCGCAGCATGTAAATTATTGGTGGTGTGGCTTCCATGTCCGACCAATAATACCGTAGGTGAGAATTGGCTTAATCCCATGGCATTTAGGATACCTTTAGCCAGTTCAGCTTTATCGGTTAACGACAGTAGCTGATCATTTTTACGTAAGATCCAGCTTTTTTGATGAGTCAGTGCATTAACAGGATTGTGGGTTTGTTTGGCAAAAAATGATTTTTTGAGCATTTTAAAAGCATAGAGCCAGCCCATGGATTCCACCATAGAAAATGCTGACGGCGCAGCTTGTGACCAGGTTTGCCAACGAGCCTTGCTATTTAGCGTATCGGTTTGAGCCTGTGTATCACGCCATTCAGACACTCGTATGATCGGCTGTAACAATCCCGGTAACTGAGGGCGAGACAATTCACTGTCGTGCGGTTGATACTCGATAGGTAATCCGAAAAAGCCCGCAAACCCTATGGTTTGGATATCATCACTCTGATTTTCTAACGCCCGGCGTATGACCTCTGAACGAACGTCGATACAAAATGCGGCCTGTAACTTTGGCGCTGTTATAGGGTGCTTTTGAGCATCCACTAACTGAGTGTTCAGCTTGTGTTGATAACTCAGTTCAGCTGCCTTTGCCCACACCCAAAGGGGCTGTTGTGCTTGCTCATGCTGCGCGAGTAGATGCGGAAGTTGGTCTTTTTTCACGCATCCAAAGCGCGGCTAAGTGAATAAAACTGTCCGTTTGTTGTGCTTTTAAGTAACGCCAAATCACTAACTCCCAAGCCATACGAATTGCCAGTAGTTGCAGCATTTCATCGCTCGGCGTTGCCTGCAAGTCGCCTTGCCAGCGCAAATAGGCGACCCAAGAAGCCCAGCCATTAATATCAAGTAACAATGCATGGGCATAAGACTCGATTACAGTGTCATCAATCCCCAACTCAGCAACAGCTTCTGCGAGCAAGGTCGGTACATCTTGCGGTAATTGCTTGAAATAGTGCAGCAAGCCTGGCTCATCCATAATAATACTCAGGCCGCGATCCCGACCGGTAACCTCGAGCCAATGACAGTATAGATCTGGCTGTGCTGAACTATCACGACAAGGCAAAATGGGCCGCAACTGTTGATAATATGCGGCACAAAATTGACTGATTTGATGAATGATTTCATCCCGCCATGCCATTTTGTATCGGTCGCGTTGATTATCTAATAAATCGGCAATATTGTGAAAATGAGTCAGATCATCGGCTTGATCAAGAAAGGCTTCAAGCTGATCCACTGACATTGCAACCTCTTGTTGCTCCGCCGCTAATAACAACGCATGCTGGCTAATGTCGCCTTGTGCATATAAATGCTGATAATAGCCTTTGGGCATTAAACACTGAATACGATCGAGTGCCGATACTCGCGCCGACACTTGTTCAATCGGTTGCTCACGCATTTGCCAAAATGGATTAACAGCAATCATTTTATCGAGCGGCCATGTAGGGGCAATGTTGTTACCCGCGGAAGTTAATTTTGCCTGCTGGCTATCAGTCAGTTGCGCTATCAAAGGTGATTTAACTGCGATACTCATGGTCATACTTCCTCAACTTCGGTGGCTTTATCTAATACTTTATTATTGCTGGGTGCTGGCAACTGCACTGGCCACACTTGTAACGTCAATCGAGTGAGCCATTCATCTAAATATAAACCGGCAAATAAGGCGATATGTAAATGATGTATTGAGGGTCTATGTGGCTGATAACGCAACATCCAATTGAGCACAAACAAACTGACAAATAACAGTATTGCGACAATATCGACCGCACTTAACGCCTCAACATGCATGGCTGATGTGGCGGGAATGATGGCCCCAAACAACCACTTAAACCCGCTGTAACTGATCACTAATAATATGCTTAAGAGGAAAACGGGCATCATGCTGCTGCGCAGTCGCTCACTGTGGCGCTGAGCCAATAACATGGTGAGTGCTAATACCAATAACAACCAAACACTCCATACTCCTTGATAGTCTATAACCATCACTGCCATCGAGACGATAATGCTTGAAATTACCCCTGCCACTATCCAATCTATCATCTTAGGATTGGCCGCTGGCGCAAGACGCCTTTGCATATCCTCATAAACCGCACTGCTTGAATTCAAAAATGCATAGGCTTTGTAAACTGAGTGCGTTAATAAATGCAGTAAGGCTAATTCAAACAACCCTAATGCACATTCAACTAACATCAAGCCCATTTGCGCGCTGGTAGACCAAGCTAAACGCACTTTGATGCTAATTCGAGTGGTCATGATTAATGCCGCCATCACAGTGGTTAATCCTGCAACAATTAGCACTAGCCACTGCGCGACAGTAGATTGAATAAACAAGGGCGCAAATAAAATCAGCAAGAAACCACCGAGGTTAATGACCCCTGCATGCAGTAAAGCACTTACCGGTGTCGGCGCTTCTACAACCTGTATCAACCAGCCGTGTACCGGTAATTGCGCACATTTAATTAAGGCCGTGAGTGCAATTAGCACTGCAGCAATATGATCGACTGTCGTTAGTTGTAAGTTGTCGTTTGTGGCCACCGCATTAAAGTGGCTAAGTAAATCACTTATCAATAAGCTGCCGTGCTGCTGATACAACAATATAATTGCAGCCAATAACGAGGTTTCTGCGGTGCGTGCTAAGAGGAATTTTTTATGTGCCGCCAGCGCCGCGCGAGGGCGTTCAGGATAGAAGGTTAAAAGCTTATGCAAGGCTAAGCTAATTGATACCCAACCGAGCCAGAATAATAATAAATGGTTACTAATCACTACCACAGACACTGCCGCGAGAATATTCAGTAGCCAGTGCCAATAAGTGCCGCTACGAGGTTCGCCCGCCATATAATTACGCGAAAATGCGATTAAAATAACACTCATAAAGACCACTAGCCCCATCATCAAGAGGCTGAGTCGTGATTGGCTAATATATTGCGCATCAGCGTGAAGACTCGGTAACACAATACTTACCACCAAGGCGGTAATATAGAGCACAACAATAAGACCGCTGAGCTTAATTAACCATGTAGATTTATTATTAAACCTCGCACGGTCACTCAAACGCCCACTCAGGGCGCTAGCCAAAAGTAACGTAATGGGAATACATAATAAAAAAACGGACGATAACGCGATATTCATAAACTGCCTCTTCTTTTAGTCAACAGAGTATGTCAGAGCTGTATATTTAATAAAAATATATATAAACTAATAAAACGTTCTGTTTTGGTTAACTATAATGAGTCGTCTTAATTATCATCACCTTTATTATTTTTGGCGTGTCGCGGTTGTAGGCAACCTGACGCAAGTCGCTAAAGACCTGCATATTTCTCAGTCAGCATTGTCGGCACAAATTAAGCAATTTGAACACAACATGAATGTTGAGTTGTTTGAGCGCAGAGCACGACGCCTCAACCTAACGGTCCATGGTCATCGTGTATTGGCTTATGCCGATGATATATTCAGTAAAGGCGAAGAGTTGGAGTCTTTTTTACGCAAAGGCAGTATGAGTGAAAAGCAGCATTTCTATTGGGGTCTTAACCACATTATCGCGTAACTTTGTGGAGAATTTTATCAGCCCGTTGCTGGCCAATCCTAATGTGAGCTTTTCTTTATCGGCCAGAGGCATGAGCGATCTATTAAACGGTCTGGCGGATCACGAACTGGATTTAGTACTGACTAATCGACCTATCAGTGTCGATAAAAAAAGATCCATTATGGCAAACCCAGTTGGTTTCCAGGCAACCTTTGGCGATTGTGGGCCCCAAAGCTAACCGGATAAACGCCAGTTTCCCGGAAGGTTATCAAGACATGCGCTGGGTTCTACCGGGTAAAAATACTGAAATTAGGGCAGCATTCAATTCCTTTTGCGCGACCTGGCAATATCAACCCGATGTGCAAGCAGAAGCCGATGACATGGCCATGCTGCGTCTTTTAGCCCGCGACAGTGGCGCACTGGTTGTGTTACCTCCAGTGGTTGTTAAAGACGAAATTGAACAGGGGATTTTAAATGTGTATCAGCACTTACCCAATGTTTATGAAAATTTCTATGCCATTACCACCCAACGAAAATTTGTACCTGAGGTGTTATTGGCACTATTGAAGCAGCAGCTTGATCCTGCATTTAGTGATTAATGTCTATCCATATTTGTTCGCCAATGATGTCGCTAAGCCCGCTGAAATGACTATGTCGACGCTTAATTGTCGAGCATAAAGCCTAATCCGTGGCTGTTCATTTCAGATCCCTTGCGGTGAATGCGTTTTGGCCTATGCGAGGGAAATTAGTTAGCTTAAAACATTGGTAAATATCACTTAACGACACACTGAATATATTGAGTAGATTATTTAAGCTTAGACCAAAGTCGATAGCCTACAATGACATATAGAGTGCTAATCTGAATAAAAATGGATTGGAGTCTTCATGCTAACTAAAATAATGTTGATTAATGGTTTAGTGATATTTACCTTAGCAATGCTGCTGAGTTTTTTATCTCTACCTTCATGGCTATATGCATTTTTAGTCGCGGTTGCCTCTGTTATCACCTTACTGCTTACCCAAAAAAAACCTATAGCTACAGATAGCACGGACTCATCTCAACAAGATCAACACGTTGCCAATGGCATAAGTAAAGCCGCCACTCGAATAGCCATTGGCGGAGCCGAAGTATCATTTTTTATTGAAAAACTCGCACACGCAATGGGTTTACAAGTTAAGCATGTTCAAGAAATCTCACAACGCGCCAGCAATTTAGAACAAGGTGCTCAACAACTATTAGGCCAATCAGCCAATGTACGAGCGCTAGTTGAAGAAGCCAGTACACAAGCGTCTAGCTACGCCGAAGAAATAAAGCAAGTGGATGAACAACAACAAAAATTGTCGACTGAAATTGAATCCACCGCAGTATTACTCATCGAACTAAAAAATAAAGCCAGCGCGATCAGCAGCATCACAGATACGATTAATAAACTGTCTGATCAAACTAATATGCTGGCACTCAATGCTGCCATTGAGGCCGCCAGAGCTGGAGAGCAAGGCAGAGGGTTTGCAGTCGTTGCCGATGAAGTGCGCAATTTGGCTCATAAAACGGCCGAAGCAACACAAGGTATTGAGTCATTGCTATCCGAAATTGGTCAAAACAGTATTCAATCAGTACAAGCCATGCAACAAGTCAGTGATATGGGCGGCAAACTGTCTAGTCGGATGAATGAAATTTATATACTCACCAAAGCCAGTCAAGAAAGCATGGCCAGTGCCGCGAGCGAAATGCTGCAAATGGATCAAACCGTGAATTTTACCGTTGATAATACCAATGGTATTGGGGCAAATATTGAAGGCATTGGCGCTTCGATTCTTAAAGTCGATACTGATTTAATTGAAGCTTCAGATAGGGTGCTCGTGCTAAGTGGCTTTGCAGAACAGATATTCCGTCATCTACAACATTTTGAATTATCCGATAAACATGCCGTCATCGCCAAAGTAGCTTTGAATGCTGCGGCCAATGTCGGCGCTATTTTTGAACAAGCCTTAACTAAAGGTTCGCTTACACAAGCGCAATTATTTGATTCAAATTACCAACCCATTCCTAATACCAACCCACAAAAGTTCACCACAGGTTTTGATCGTTTTACCGACTCAAATTTACCGAGTATTCAAGAAGCTATTTTAGATAATAATGCCGATATTATTTATGCTGGTGCGGTGGATGTTAGAGGATATTTCCCCACTCATAACCGCAAATTTACCCAAGCGTTAACCGGAAATCGCGAACGCGATCTTGCCGGTAATCGCACCAAGCGTATTTTTGATGATCCAACAGGTAAACGCTGCGGCAGTAACGTTGAAAGTTTCTTATTGCAAACATATAAACGCGATACCGGCGAAGTGATGCATGATCTCTCTGCCCCAATTTATGTTAACGGTAAACATTGGGGCGGATTTAGAATTGGCTACAAGGCAGAAAATTAATACCCTGCATTATTTCGGTCGCAATCGTTTGGGGAATATAGCCAGCGGCGATATCCAAACTCAATACAAATAAATAACGCCGTCACGGCTCATCTCGATTCCAAAAAAGAGGCCCAAGTCATGTAACTTGGGCCCATTTACAGGCTATTTAACGCCCTGTTCAACTGAAATACACCTCAATGACTTAGCTAGACGACTTAGCCAAATTGCGTAATACATAATGCAAAATACCGCCATGTCGGTAATAACTGAACTCATTAGGCGTATCAATACGGATTTTAGCTTCAAACAAACGTTGCTTACCCGCTTTGTCGATCACTGACACATTGACGGTTTTCTGATCGGCGCTGACAGCAGGAATACTGAATTGCTCTTCACCGGTAAGATTTAGCGACTCCGCACTGTCATCAGGCATAAACTGCAACGGCAAAATACCTATGCCAACCAAATTAGAACGGTGAATACGTTCATAACTTTGTGCGATAACCGCTTTTACTCCCAAAAGTGCAGGCCCTTTCGCCGCCCAATCGCGTGAGCTGCCAGTACCGTACTCCTTACCCGCAAGCACAATACACGCTGTGTTATGTTGCTGATAATACATGGCAGCATCAAATACTGTCATCGACTCACCTGTCGGCATCAAGCGAGTCCAGCAACCTTCGGTCCCTGGCGCCAGCAAATTTCTTAGCCTTACATTGGCAAAGGTGCCGCGCATCATGACTTCATGATTGCCACGGCGTGAACCGTAAGAGTTAAAGTCCTTAATGGCAACCCCAGCTTGCTGTAAATAGTCTCCGGCTGGGCTGTCTGGTGCAATAGAGCCCGCGGGTGAAATATGGTCGGTGGTGACCGAATCACCCAACTTAAGTAAACAACGGGCATTGTCGATACCCATAATTTTGGGGACCTCTGCACTGATCCCATCAAAGAATGGCGGTTGTTTAACATAAGTGGAATCAGGCCAGTTATATTTTTGGCTCTGCACCACCTCAAGTCCTTGCCAGTCTACATCACCGCTGTATACATCGGCATAACGGGAAACAAACATCTCGCTTTGCACCGCGCTGGCCATAACCTGTTGGATTTCCTGATTGTCTGGCCAGATATCTTTTAAATACACGGCTTTGCCATTGGCATCCTCACCCAGTGGTTCAGTAACCATATCGGCTTTCATATTACCGGCCAATGCATATGCCACCACCAGCGGCGGCGATGCTAAGTAATTGGCTTGTACTTCTGGATGGATGCGACCATCAAAGTTACGATTGCCCGATAACACCGAACACACCTTCAGCCTGCCCTGTTGTATCGCTTCACTGACGGGCTGAGGCAATGGGCCGGAATTACCAATACAGGTAGTGCAACCGTAGCCAACCAACTGAAAGCCTAGAGCATCTAAATCGACATTAAGACCTGATTTTATTAAATAATCCGTCACTACCTGCGAGCCAGGTGCAAAACTGGTTTTCACCCAAGGTTTAACCTGTAAACCTTTTTCACGGGCATTTCTGGCCAATAGTCCAGCGGCGATTAACACTGATGGATTAGAGGTATTAGTACAGCTGGTTATCGCAGCTATCACCACAGCGCCGGCTTCGAGCACAAAGTCTTTATCTCGATAACGACACGCAACACCTGCGCTACCATCGACGACGGGGACTTGCACCGATGGGCCACCCTCGCTTGCCAGCTCATCTTTACCTTCAGCGTCGATTTGGCTAACAGGGATTTGACTGTCTAACCACTGACGGAAACTGACTCCAGCTTGCTCAAGTGCAATTCTGTCCTGTGGCCTTTTAGGACCTGCGATAGAAGGCACAATACTGCCTAAATCCAGTTGTAAGCTGGCGTGATAACAGGCTTTGTTATCGGATGCACTGGCCCACATGCCCATCTTTTTAAGATATGTCTTGATCAGCTCGATATGCTCTGGATCACGACCAGTAAGCTTTAGGTAATCTAGCGTTTGTTGGTCGATCGGGAAAATGCCACAGGTGGCACCGTATTCTGGCGCCATATTGGCAATGGTCGCCCTATCGGCCAAGGTTAATTGATCAACCCCGGCACCAAAAAACTCGACGAACTTGCCGACCACGCCAAATGAGCGCAGCTGCTCAGTTACGGTTAACACCAGATCGGTAGCGGTAACCCCAGGAGGCAATTTGCCGACAAATTCAAAACCAACTATCTCGGGTAACAACATAGTCACTGGTTGGCCTAACATCGCAGCCTCAGCCTCAATGCCGCCCACGCCCCACCCCAACACACCCAAGCCGTTGATCATAGTGGTATGGGAATCGGTTCCGACTAAGGTGTCTGGATACAATAAGTTATCTTCATCTTCTTTAACAAAAACCACTCTTGCCAGATATTCTAGATTGATTTGATGCACGATACCGCGCCCTGGCGGCACGACTTTAAAGTTATCGAAGGCTTGCTGACCCCAACGCAAAAACTGATATCGTTCGCGATTTCGTTGGATTTCAATGGCAGTATTTTGTTGCAACGCCCCTGTTTCGGCAAATACATCGACCATCACAGAGTGGTCAATAACCAGCTCTACCGGGTTCAGCGGATTAATCGCGGCAGCATTACCACCTAGCGTTATAATGGCATCACGCATGGCGGCTAAATCGACGACTGAAGGTACACCGGTAAAATCTTGTAAAATGACCCGGGATGGGACAAAGGCAATTTCGGTTTCAGACCAGTCATCTAAATCCCAGCGGGCCAAGGTTTCAATATCCTTTGGCTGGACAAACTCCGAATTTTCATAGCGCAGTAGATTTTCTAATAATATTTTTGCCGCAAAGGGTAAGCGGGATAAATCGAAGTGTTCGGCTAATCGGTCAAAGCTGTAATATCGGAAATTTTTTCCATTACTCTCAAGTTGTTTCAATAATTGCATAGAGTCTTTCATTAATGATCTCCCTATAAACGTTTATGAGTACTTCCTGCTAAGCTTAGTGAACACACTAACATATCCCAATCAAAAATCGAGTCGGAAATATTATGAGTAAGATACGTATAGAATATGACAGCATGGGTAAAGTTGAAGTGCCAAATGATGTTTATTATCAGGCACAAACCCAGCGAGCACAGGATAATTTTCAATTTTCAGAGCGGCGTTTTCCTACACCGGCAATCGTTGCCCTACTCGACATAAAATCAGCGGCAGCACACGCTAATAGTCAGTTAGGTTTGCTGGATAACGCCATGGCGGCGGCGATCCAACAAGCGATTACCGCCAGTAAACAGCTCGACTTTTCAACCCATTTCCCACTGGATCTGTTCCAAACCGGTTCAGGCACCAGTTCCAATATGAATGTTAACGAAGTGATTGCCAGCTTAGCCAGCGACATTTTGCAAGATAAAGTTCACCCCAACGATCATGTCAATATGGGCCAAAGCAGCAATGATGTGGTGCCTGCCGGTATTCACATCAGTACAGTGCGGCATTTAAAGGCTCTACTGTATCCGGCCATTAATAGCTTAAGTGACAAATTAGCGTTTTTGGCCGATGAGCATGCAAATTTGGTCAAAACTGGACGCACCCATTTAATGGACGCTATGCCCATTACCTTAGGGCAAGAACTACAATGTTGGCGACTACAGCTCAATGCTGCTCAAGCGAAGCTCCAACAAGCAGAGCTCAACTTACATCATTTACCTTTGGGCGGCACTGCGGTTGGCACTGGGGTTAATTGTGATCCGCGTTTTGCCAAACTCGCTTGTGATTATTTACAGCAGCAAGACCAGCATCCTTGGCAGGCGGCACCTGTTCCGGCCTTATACATGAGTAGCCAAGATCACACTCTTGCTGTGGCTTCGGCGCTCAAAGGATTGGCGATCACCTTAATGAAAATTGCCAATGATTTACGCTGGATGAACTCAGGCCCTATCGCCGGACTACAAGAAATTAGTGTAACCGCGCTGCAACCTGGTTCATCGATAATGCCCGGTAAGGTTAATCCGGTTATTCCGGAAGCGGTTGCCATGATTGCCGCTGAAGTGATCGGTAATGAAACGACCATAACCATCGCGGCGCAATCGGGTAATTTTCAATTAAATGTCATGCTGCCACTGATTGCAGACAAGTTACTCTCCAGCATCGATTTATTAACCCATGCCTGCCAATCCATGACGGATAAGGTATTTGCAGATTTTGCGCCCAATAGCGACAACTTGACTCAAGTGTTGAAGAAAAATCCTATTCTTGCCACCGCACTCAATTCAGTGGTGGGTTACGATATGGCCGCGAAAATAGCCAAACGTGCACATAAAGAACATAAATCGGTATTAGACATTGCACTGGAAGAAACCGAGCTGAGCGAAGATGAACTCACTGCGATACTCGATCCCTTGCATCTCGCGAAGCCTCATCAATAACGCCACCAACAGCCAGCGCTAAGAGTGCAAAAGACTAACGCCAAACAGAGTTGGCGAGAGTAAAACCTATTTATGTGAATAGGTAAAATCTCGCTAACTTGCCTTGCTGAACTCATCTCCAACCCAAGGTTGGGCCAATAGAATAAAACCAAACATTAAATCTTAAAATGTTTAATTATTGGGCAAAGATCATCGGCACTCATTGGCTTACCGTATAGCCATCCTTGTCCGTTTAATATTCCTAAATTTTTAAGTGCTTGATGTTGCATGATGTTTTCAACACCTTCGGCAACAACGTCTATGTGCAGTTCGTTAGCCATTTGGACAATATAAGGTATTAATGATGAACGGATGGACCCTCCTTCCATGGCATTAATAAAGCTTCTATCGATTTTCAAAATATGACACGACAATTTTGACACTTGGTTTAAATTTGAATATCCAGTGCCAAAATCATCGATTGCAATCAGAAAACCATGTTGCACCAGGATCTCTAAGTTGTTTGCAAACTCTTTACCGGTCAACTGTTCATCTTCTACAATCTCAAGAACAACCTTAATGGGATGATCATTCACACACGGCAGATCAATTATCTTTAACACTTTTCCGCTAGAAACATCAGAAGGAAAAATATTAATATTGACTTTAAAACCCTTCAAATCAATACCGCTTTCACTTAGGCGCAGCAGCGATTTTTCAACAAGTTGCTCAGTAAACTCCCATGACAGGCCCAGCTCTCTAACTTTGGGAATAAATTCATCTGGAAATATTTTACCTTCGTTATCTTCAAATCGCGCCAGCACTTCACAGCCGACGATCTTACCGGTTTGAATATTGACTATCGGTTGAAATAAAGGAAAAAACTTGTTTGATTTAACGCCTCGTTTAACCCGAGCGCTTATTGACATAAAACCATTGATTTTAAATGATATAAAATAATATAAAAATAATGTCAGAAAAAATGATGACGCAATAATGATAGCAATCAACAGGCGGTTTTTTTCATAAAACTCGCCAGCACTAAGGCTCAGTGCGACGCAGTAAGATGATTCAGGATCACATTGTTGAAATTGATAGGCATGGGTTAAGTTCACTCTGCCAACGATACCTTTGACATATAGATTATTGCTGCCTGACACATGTTGATAATGATTTGCTCTATTGAATACAATTTCCCAATCGAATCCCATAGAACTGAATTTATTGATCTCCGTAGGCTCAATCACTACATCGAAAGCGTTATGCTTGATGACAACCGCTGTATGTAACCTATCAAAAAGTTCTAACTTTTTATTTACCCACACTTTTGCACCGTAGTTATTAATGTAGTCGGGCTCAGATTCCATACTTTCTGTAACAATTATCCCTAAACCTGCGGTACACAGCAATTTACCATTTTCATCTGAATAGCCTATATCTTTGATAAAGAGAGACAGGAAGTTCTCACGGCGCATATGCAGCAACATTTCACTACTACACACTTGATCATCAAGCCCTTCTAATCGCTCAAGAGTGTGTTGAATGTCTTTGCTAAGAGTACTCATTAAGGCTAAATGGGTTGTTGCAGCTTGCTCTTGCTCAACGACAATCTGTTTTTCTATCCATAAGAATAAAAATAGAAAAAACAAAGTGCCCAGAGACAAACTAACGATAAATGACACTAACTTATGTTTAAACGACATAATTTGCCGCCCCAAATAGTAATAACACATGAATAGTAGCCATCCACATTAACGCGATATAACGACTATGATGACGTAAGTATAATATTTATTTTAAATGAGAATAATCGATAAAATTTATTAACAGCTTATTGTTAAAATGTTTAGCACTTATCTAGAAGCTATTTTTATGATGCATCATTATCTAGACTCATGGCCTCTTTTATTTCATCACTGGCAAAACCTTTACGAGATAGAAACGCATACGCTTTAGACTTTTCTTTATAATCAGATAAGTTATAGCGTTTTTTAGCCAGCTCATTTTTACAGCTTTGATAAAAATCGACATCTTCTGTCAAGGTTAATTGATACAAGGTTTCTTCAAAATCACTCACATCAATCAATCGCTGTTTGAGTTCCTGTAAAATGAGTGTTTTACCTTTACCTTTATTAAACAGCTTAATTATTTCAGTTGTTAAATCGACTTTTTCTGCTTTTATCGCCAATTTACTGCGCAGTGTTGCACCTTGTGGATGTAACGATAATGCATGATCAATTTCAGATCGAGAAAATCCTTTTGCGGTCATTTGAGCATAGACTTTTTCTCTGCTGGTGCCGTAAAAATTCTCAAATCGGCCTAGTAGCCTTGAGGTAGCGAGCTTAAAAGTATCTATTTTTTGCTCATGCATAACCTGTTCTAGCGCGGCATCAATCTCTGTTGTACTCACACCGCGAAGTTGTAACTTACGCCTTATGGCGCCAGTCCCCACTTCATTGCTAAAGGCGAGTTCGCAATAACGCACGGCAAAATCGAAGTCATTTTTTAAATAACCACTGTCGATTAGCTTGGCTAATACGCTATCAATCCATTGCTGGTTCTCGGTTTTACGCTCAAGCTTGGTACGAATTTCGCCAATAGTAAAGTCTTGCTGACTAAGGTGCCAGTAAGCACTATTAAAAACGTTATCTATGGTTTTAGCTTGGCGTAGTTGTGGGCGCTGCATAAAAATTGATCTTACCTTAATATAATCAAAATGAGTGTAGCAGCTCAGTCGGTTATTGAGAAAGATCTAGATATTTCATTGTTTAAATCATTTAAAAACCAGCTGTTTATGGTGAGTTAACTGCAGCTCTTTAAAAAAATTATAGTGTAATTTATCGATGGAGACTTGTTGTGCTAAAGCCGCATCATTATTCACTTAGCTGCATTACGCGCAACGGAACATCAGTGGAGAAGGGCTTTTTATACTCGAGTCATAAATCGATTGTTGCTTGATTATTTAACGCTGCTGAACCGGCGCAGACAGCCACTAATAACTTCAATAGATAATCTGCTGCCCGCAAGCGTTTATTGCGGTATCAATTTGTAACAATACAGAAGCCAGAAAATATTTTAGTTCGCAAAAAATATGATCCTCATAACCCCCCCAAGGGCGTATCAATACATGTTAGGATTGTTGAATTAAGGCGCTTATATCTGATCACATCCACCCATTTATATTAGGTGCTAGGGATCACAGATTTGTGACTTTTGAGCCATTGATAAGTAACAAAACAGTTAACAATGTAAATAAACAGTATAAATATTGTTCAAATTCAAGTTTATTTAATAATTCCGCTGTTTTACTACTCTGATTTACTTTCAATCAATAGCGCCTTCTTGTTATTCTCCTGCAAATGAAAATCGTCAGCTGGATCTATTGATTCAACTACCCACTCCTTTGAGCTCGGTTGGAAACGTTTCTTGAAACTAACCCTTTGCCAATACCTTGTTAAATCGCTTAATCGCATCACAAGGTTATCCAAGTTGAGTAAAGCACATTTAACACTGTGTTTCGGGTTACTGTTGCTGCAACCTTTAGCTGATGCCTTGTCTATTTCAATCGGACATTTTATTGATATTGGCGAGTTTATCGCTATTGCTGACGGTATATTAGCTGAGTTTTTTGGGTGCGGGTTTAATCAGTTTATTGCTGATTAATCCCTTAGTTATCCAGCACTTTTGGCGTTTATTCAATCTTAATTCTAAATTTAGCAACTTGCTCGAACTGAGCGATGCGCTAAGTGCTCTATCTCCTGTTATTCCTCAATCGCTAGAATATACGGCACATGGTTGTCGCGCCCCGCCTTTACAAGCTTAACTTTTTTATTTTAATACGCCATTCGCGAGATATATCTTTTTTGGGAAACGAATCCAAAATCACTTATTGTTGATTTAGTTTATCTTTTTCTACTATTCGCGTTTGATGATTATTGTGCAACTGCCAATCCCCCTGTTGGTAGCGTAGTAAGCTTTAAGGTTAGAGGAATCTTCCTTTGTTAATTCGAAATTTAAGTAAACCTATACTGGCTGCATTAGCATTTATGCTAGCCGGTTGTGAAGGCGGCGTGCTGGATCCCAAAGGTCAAATCGGCATCGATGAGAAGCATCTCATTATTGTGGCAACCTTGCTGATGTTGATTGTGGTTATTCCAGTAATTTTCATGACCTTGTATTTTGCATGGAAGTTCCGCGACGGTCGCGATGAAGAAATTTATGCACCTAAATGGGCACACTCAACCGCCATTGAAATCGTGGTGTGGGTCGTACCGATTATTATCGTGATCATTCTTGGTGTTATCACTTGGAAATCGACTCACGATTTAGATCCCTACAAACCGCTAGTGCATGACGCTAAACCGGTGAAGGTTGAAGTGGTGTCATTAGATTGGAAATGGTTGTTCATTTATCCTGAATATGGCATCGCATCTGTTAACGAATTGGCCTTCCCTGCCAATGTTCCGGTTAACTTTAAAATCACCTCTGATACAGCAATGAATTCATTTTTCATTCCGCAGTTAGGTAGCCAAATCTACTCAATGGCTGGCATGGCGACTAAGTTACACCTTATCGCAAACGAGCCAGGCACTTTTGAGGGTATTTCAGCTAACTACAGTGGTGCTGGATTTGCTGGAATGAAGTTTAATGCGATTGCAACTGCAAACGCTGACGATTTTGATGCTTGGGTTGCCAAGGTAAAACAGCAAGGTAATACCTTGGATGTTGAGCAATATAAGCAACTGGCTGAAAAGAGCGAAAACAATCCGGTGCAATACTACGGGTCAGTACAAAAAGGCATGTTTAACTACATTGTCATGCAATACATGCATCCAGACTCGAATATGAAACCAATGGACAGCATGGAAGGTATGCACGACATGAGCAACATGGAGTCAATGTCTGGTATGGATCATACCAAGCATATGCAAAACATGGAGCACATGGTCGACAAGGACGCGGAACATTCTGGGCTTTCATCACCTTCACATTCAACCACAGAGCATTCTTCGACTGCATCTGGGGAGGCGAAATAATCATGCCATTTCTAGGAAAATTAACTCTCGAGTCAATTCCGTATCATGAACCGATTATTATGGTGACCCTTGCTGCGGTTGCCATTATTGGATTCATTATCGCGGCATTAATGACTAAGTATCAAAAATGGGGCGTGCTCTGGCATGACTGGTTAACCTCGGTTGACCATAAAAAACTCGGTATTATGTATATCGTGTTAGCAATGGTAATGCTGATCCGCGGTTTCTCTGACGCGATTATGATGCGAACTCAGCAAGCACTTGCCACCAATGGCGCTGCGGGGTATTTACCACCTGAACATTACGACCAAATCTTCACTGCCCATGGCGTGATCATGATTATCTTTATGGCGATGCCATTTATGATTGGTCTGATGAACTTAGTCGTACCATTGCAAATTGGTGCTCGTGATGTCGCGTTCCCGTTCTTAAACAATTTAAGCTTTTGGCTAACGACCTCTGGGGCGATATTAATCAATATATCACTTGGATTAGGTGAATTTGCCAAAACGGGTTGGGTAGCTTATCCGCCATTGTCAGAACTCGCATACAGTCCGGGGGTGGGGGTTGATTATTACATCTGGGCCTTGCAAATATCCGGCATAGGGACAACCTTAACCGGGGTGAACTTTATCGCCACTGTGTTAAAAATGCGCGCTCCAGGCATGAAGCTAATGCAAATGCCAATTTTCACTTGGGCCTGTACTTGGGCAAACGTGTTAATCGTTGCATCGTTCCCAATTTTAACCGCTGTGTTAGGTTTATTAACCTTAGACCGTTATTTAGATTTCCATTTCTTTACCAATGACGGTGGCGGTAACGCCATGATGTACATCAACCTGTTTTGGGCTTGGGGTCATCCTGAAGTATACATTTTGGTATTACCAGCTTTCGGTATTTTCTCTGAAGTGTTTTCAACCTTTACCTCTAAGCGCTTATTTGGTTACACCTCAATGGTGTGGGCAACAGGTGCGATTTCTGTACTTGGCTTTATTGTGTGGTTACACCATTTCTTTACCATGGGGTCGAGCGCTAACGTTAACGCCTTCTTCGGGGTGATGACCATGGTGATTGCGGTGCCGACTGGGGTAAAACTGTTTAACTGGTTATTTACCATTTATCGCGGCCGTTTACGTTTCACCGTGCCAGTATTGTGGTCTTTAGGCTTTATGGTGACCTTCACCATCGGCGGCATGACCGGAGTATTGTTAGCATTACCTGGCGCAGATTATGTACTACATAACAGCTTGTTTTTAATCGCCCATTTCCATAACACCATTATTGGTGGTGCGGTATTTGGTTACATGGCTGGTTTTGCCTACTGGTTCCCTAAAGCGATGGGCTTCCACCTCAATGAACGTTTAGGTAAGGCATCATTTTGGTGTTGGCAGATAGGCTTCTATATCGCCTTTATGCCGTTATATGTGCTTGGTTTTATGGGCATGACTCGTCGTATTAACCACACAGATAACCCAGCGTGGAACTTCTGGCTTTACTTTGCCGTGGTCGGCGCGTTTATCATCCTTGTGGGTATTATTTTACAGTTTGTACAATTGTATGTCAGCTTCCGTGATCGTGAGCAAAACTTAGATACTACTGGTGATCCATGGAATGGCCATACGCTTGAGTGGTCAACCTCTTCACCACCACAGTTCTATAACTATGCCCAGTTAGATCCAGTAACAGACATTGATGCGTTCACCGACATGAAAGAGAAAGGCACTGCCTATCAACGTCGTGAAACATACCAGCCGATTCATATGCCTAAAAATACCGCCAGTGGGATATTTATGGCCGCTGCGATTACCGCAATGGGATTTGCCGCAATTTGGCATATTTGGTGGTTAGCCATTGTTGGATTTGCAGGTGCGTTTGTATTGTTCTTAATGCGTGCTTACGACAATGATGTTGACTACTACGTGCAACCAGACGAAATCGCGCGTATTGAAAATGCACATATAGATAACGTAGCAAGGGGCAGATAATGAGTATTGCTATTAAAGCAGATTTACACGACGCTCATTCTGCTGAGCACCATGATGAACACCACGATACCAGTGGTAACACCTTATTCGGTTTTTGGATTTATCTAATGACCGACTGTATTTTGTTCGCATCCGTTTTTGCGACTTATGCAGTGTTATTCATGAACACTGATGGTGGGGTGTCGGGCAAAGATATTTTCGAATTAGACTTCGTGCTTATCGAAACCGCCGCCTTACTAGTCAGTAGTATTACTTATGGCTTTGCCATGATTTGCGCTAGACACCAAAAGAAAGCGGCGACATTAGCGTGGTTGTTAATCACCTTCGCGTTAGGTTGTGTGTTTATCACGATGGAAGTGTACGAGTTCCATCATCTGATTGAACACGGCAATGGCCCAGATCGCAGCGCCTTTTTATCAGCATTTTTTGCCTTAGTCGGCATGCATGGTTTGCATGTTACCGCGGGCTTAATTTGGATGCTGATCATGATGGTCGAAGTTATCAAGTGCGGTTTAAATAATCGCAGTATCACTCGCCTAAGTTGCTTAAGTTTATTCTGGCATTTCTTAGACATCGTGTGGGTGTGTGTGTTTACCGTTGTTTATTTGTTAGGAGTCTTGTGATGAGCAATGCACATTCAAGCCACGGCGAGGGCGACTTTGGCGCCAGTGTTAAGTCATATATAGTCGGCTTTGTGTTATCGGTGATCTTAACCGGTATTCCATTTTGGTCGGTAATGACTCACAGCTTTGACCATACAACCACCTTATGGATTGTGGTTGCTGCGGCAATAGTACAAATCGTGGTGCACTTAAAGTACTTCCTTCATTTAGATTTTTCTAAAGAAGGCAGGATCAATACATTCTCTTTCTTATTCACTGCACTGATTATTGTCATGGTAGTGGGTTTATCTGTGTGGATTATCTACGCAGCTAACGAATTGATGATGTAATTAGACAGCTATCATGAATAATCAAGGTCAATCTATGTCAGCACAATTAACATCACGCTTACGAGGATATGTTCAGGTAACTAAGCCTGGCATCATCATGGGCAATTTAATTTCCGTCGCCGGCGGGTTTTTACTCGCCGCACAAGGTAACGTAGATTGGACCTTGATGTTTGCAACCATGATAGGGCTCTCTTTAGTGGTGGCGTCTGGTTGCGCTGTCAATAATTGTATTGATCGCGATATCGACGCCAAAATGCAGCGTACTCGTAACAGAGTTACCGTTACCGGTGAAATATCGGTACAAGCTGTATTGAGCTTTGGCATTGGTCTGGGGATTATTGGCTTTACCATGCTAGCCATATTCACTAACAATTTAGCGGTATTATTTGCCGCTATCGGTTATGTGGTTTATGTCGGCGTGTACAGTCTATACATGAAGCGTAACTCGGTTTACGGCACCTTAGTGGGTAGTTTCTCAGGTGCTGTGCCACCCGTTGTAGGCTATTGTGCGGTCAGTGGACAAATGGACACAGGTGCAATCATTTTGCTACTGATGTTCAGTTTATGGCAAATGCCACACTCGTATGCAATTGCAATATTTCGCTTTGATGACTATGCCGCAGCCAACATTCCGGTGTTACCTGTTGCTGAAGGTATGGCCAAAGCAAAACTGCATATAGTGCTCTACATTGCCGTGTTTGCATTGGTTAGCGCACTATTACCGCTTGCGGGTTATACAGGTATTGCCTTTATGGCCGTGACCTTTGCCACCAGTTTATGGTGGTTAGCCATGGCGTTAAAAGGTTATCGTCGCGACATCAACTTACAGTCTTGGGCTAGGCAAGTATTTGGATTTTCCATTATTACCATTACCGCATTAAGCGTGACCATGGCATTGGACTTTCAAGTTGTAGCCCAACCTGCACTGCTAACATTAGCGCCTTAAGTCCCTCAGCAAAAATTAACCATTCTTAAGCCCATTGCATAACGCAATGGGCTTTTTTATTTGATTAATCAGAATATTTTACTAGGCTTAAACTCTAAAAATTAAGCCATCAATTAGGATTTAACACTAAGGTCTAAGCTTAGTACTCGCTAAGATTTGGGGCTAAAATACACTAGACCTCTCACGATTCAATAAGAATCACACCGAACTGTAAAGGCAAACATAAAGGGATCTTATGTTTATCATGTCACGCCCAAGTCAGCATCCAGCGCTTGCACTTAATAGTCAAAAATATCGTTCCGCGATTGTTGTTGCTAGTGTGCGCTTTGATCACGGTCAAATCACTTTATGCGGCCCCACAATCGCCGCCTACAGCGACTATTTTTGGTAATTGGGATCATTGATAGCCCAGAACAAATCACGCTGTTACAGTTAACTCGTGACCAGAGTTACTTATACATACAATTAAACTTAATTGAGCCACAAAACAGCGTTGCTGAATGGGGTCGAATAGATATCCAGCAAGCAGATGTTCACTTTTTCCCAAGCTACAGTAGTAATCAACAACAGGGTCTAGTTGCCTATCAAATAGCTCATCCTAAATTGCACATAGCACTTACTGTCGAGTCAGCCCGGTTAGTCTTTAGTATCGACACTAATGGTGACAGCGTTGCCGATGAACAACATCACTATGACATCACTCCAAGCCAATCTGTCTATGGTGTCTGGCATCAGTTGTCGACCCCGGCACTGAGTAGCTTGGTGCTGTTCGATAATGGCTATTACGCCATGGTGAAGATTAACCTCCACCAAGACCCACAAGCTAATGAGCACTTCACCCATCTACAATGGGGGCGATTTGTACTGCAACAAAAGCAGCTGCTCATTGAGCCCATGTTTAATAGCCATCCACAACAAACATCAAGCTTATTAAGCGCCATTTCGAGCATTGTTTATCAGCCTAGCAAACAGCAATTGACGTTATCTTTTATGATGGAGGCCAATCCTGATGACATCGCGATTAATCAACGATATCGACATTAGCTCAAACCGAATATGAAATTGCATAAAACGCGGTTAATAACAGGTAAACCACGTTAACGTTTAATAGGTAGTGTAACTATTTGCATTATCTAATTGAGCCAAAACCGATTTAACTAAGCTATCTCTCGCCACCAAATTAGGATCCATTGCAGCAAACTGCTCTAACATGGGTTCCGGTAAATTATCGAAAAAAATGATGTACTCCTGCGTAAAATCTAGCAGTGGAACAGCTTGCTTAAACGCTTTATTTGTCGTGCTAAAGTGACTGCTATCTTTAACCCATTGCTGCATCACCTCAATCCATAGCGGTTGATCGTTTAATCTGCTGAGGTAAGATTCTGCGTCTTGTTTACTCAGAAACTGCTGCGTCTTTACATCATAGAGATATAGCGCAGGAAACTGCGGCTTAGCCGTTTGGCTCGACACTTCAGAATAAAGAGCCCCCTTTAAGTGACTACCTAAAGGCGTTATGTCTGCTGCAGTCGCCAGACCACTGGTTATGGTCACAACACCGAACAGTAAAAAAGTGATACCTTTATTATGCATGATCGTGCCTCCAAGCATAGCGAGGGGCAATCAAATCTAGAGGACTATGAGGTGAAATACTAATCGATGAAAGTTGGGTCAACATAGCAAATCCTTTTGTAAGTATATAATAAATAAACCTTCTCGCTGTTAGAGCTTATAGGCTATTTTTTTTCTGTCAACCAAGAATTAGCTTAGTTTTTAAGCATGAAATTAAGTGCTTTATTCGCCTACCTGCGTTATCGTTAACGGATAAAAACAATATAAATGGAATTATAGAATGTTTGAAATCCCCAAGGACAAAAACCGTTTCGCGCATATAAAAACGATCTCGATTATTATTATCACATGCATTTCACTCAGTTTTATTGCATTGTTTTTCGGTAAAAATGCCCTTTCAAGTTCATCATCAAATTCATCTGGTTCACTCACTGAAGTCAATCAAGGGCCTATGCTCGTCACAGTTTCAGGTTATGGCAAGTTAGTCCCTAAAACCCAACGCGGCATCAATACCATGAGTAGCGGCCACATTATTGAAGTGTTACAGCAACCTGGAAATGTGGTTAATAAAGGCGATGTGATCATTCAGCTGAATAATCCTAAACTACAACGCACAATGGAAACCAGTGAATTAGCTTTACTTGAGCAGCAGTCTAACCTTATACAGATTATGGCCGAATCGCGCCAAGCATTAGATGACCAACAAGGAAAAATGCGTTTAGCTAAAGTGCGCTTAGCCTTGGCTCAAGCAGAACTTAGTGCCCATGAAAAACTAAAACAAAGCCAAGTGATTTCAGTACTGGATCTTCATAAGGCACAAGTCGCTTGGGAGCAAGACAACGCCATTTTACAAATGGAAACAAGCCGATTAGACACGCTGCAGCAAACTCGTAAAGCCATCAATAACTCAGCACAATATCGCTTAGAAAAAGCACAAAAACAGCGAGAACTACTAGTGTCGGAAGTCGAACAACTGTCGATTAGAGCCAGTATGGATGGCATGCTAACCGAACTGGCCAACGATCTAGACATTGGCAGGCATTTAGAAGAAGGTCAGATTGTGGGTATGATTGCCGACTTGTCGCAATACTATGCTCGGATCAACATTACCGCTAATGATGCTGAATTTGTTATCCCTGGTTTACCTGCAAAAGTAGCCATAAAAGGCATTGATATTGTCGGAAATGTTACCCGAGTAGAACCTACAGTTAATAATGGCAGCGTTGAAATAGACATTAGCTTTAACGGCAACTTACCTTCCTCTGTGAGACCCAATATTGATGTCAATGCCATCATTGAAATAGCAGACCACCAAAATACTTTAGTGATAAAACGCCCTGTTGGAGTTATTCGTGGGCATCGTCAATATTCTTTCTTTGTCCTAAATGATGAACTTGAACAATTTGAAAAGCGTGACATCAGCATAGGTGATATTGCTGGAGAGCAAGCACAAGTCACCACAGGACTTCATCAAGGCGAACGTCTTTTATTGCAAGTACCTAACCGCCTACAAGATAGAATTCAGTTTAGTGAAGGAGAACTATATGACTAATAACGTGATTAGCCTAACTGGATTGAATAAGTCGTTTCAGCATCATTCAGGTGACAACTCGGTATTAAAGCAAATTAGCCTGCAGATAAAAACCGGTGAAATGATTGCGATTCTGGGGGCTTCTGGCAGTGGAAAATCTACCTTACTGTCTATTCTTGGATTACTCGATGTAGCTGATACGGGGAGTTACCATCTGTGCAATCAAGACGTAAGTGCATTATCAGCATATCAATTAAGCCAATTACGAAATCAACATATTGGCTGGGTATTTCAAAATTTCAATCTGATTGCCGATATGACAGTCGCTGAAAATCTCGCAGTACCGTTACGTTTTAACCCCGCCATCAAAGCAACTCAATACTCTGAACGAATAAATGATGTTCTGGCCAAAGTCGGTTTAAGTGATCGAGCCTCGTTTTATCCTGATCAGCTCTCTGGTGGACAACAACAGCGTGTTGCCATTGCTAGGGCACTGATCTGCCAACCTGATATTTTATTATGCGACGAACCTACAGGTAATTTGGATTCAAACAACGCCGCAAAAATTATGACTTTATTAGGAAATCTGCATAAAGAAGGCAAAACAGTATTGATTATAACCCACGACAACACTGTCGCTGCATGCTGTCAAAAAGCTTATAAAATGCATGATGGTGAGCTTTCTCCTCTTGAAGATGAGGAGTATAGACGTGTTGTTTGATGTCAAATATGGCTGGCGAAAATGGCGTGGCCAGCGTGGTATATGGGCAGTATTAATCATCAGCCTATGCTTTTTTTGCAGTTTAATTGGTTTTGTGACTAACCTACTGTGGTTATTAAGTAGTGATAGACCGCAATGGGTAAACCAAACTTCACCCTTGATAACCGTGGCGAATCAAGATTTTAATGGCAACCTTCAACCAACATCTGAATATGATATTGCCTTATTGCAGCAATTATCAGCAGTACAAACTGTCGCTAGCGTGGCGGTACAAACAGCAGTGGTCACTGTCGGGATAAAAGAAATACCTGGTTTACGGATTGGCTTTTACACCGACACCTTATTACCGTTACTTGGCTTACCAGAGCCTTTTTCGCAACAAGGATTTGAAGCCAAAAAGGCTATACTCTCGTCGCAGTTTTGGCACAAACATACCAATGCCAAAGCACTATCGCAGCTGTCACTGTATTATCAAAACCAAGTATTACCTATTGCGGGTGTGGCGCCTGCATCAATGGATAAATTGGGTAATATTCAAATTGACCTATGGTTACCAGACAGCTATTTACTGTTAGATGTGCCACAAATGTTTACTGATAATCCAGCGCTTTATATCAATAGTAAGGGGAATAGATATGGTTTCGCTTTATTGAATAAAGCGATTCCTATTACTCAGTTACAGCAAGCATATTCAACCCTAAGACAACAAACGCCGCGTCCGCAAGGTGGGTTTATTGATAGTCAATTTACATCATGGTTAATTGACGGTGTAGAGCTTAAGCCAATTGAACGTGACATGTTGCATAAACAGGCTTGGATATTAATGGTTTTATTAGTCTGTTTTGGATTTATTATTTTTAGCAGCATAGTGTCGGCCTACATGCAGCAAGGGATAGTGCGTCAATCTGAAATGCAGTTAAAGTTGGCATTAGGTGGCGATAAAAAACAACTAATAAGTCAGTTGTTTAAAGAAAATATTCCCGCATTCGCTGCTCTGATTATTATTGCGCCAATATTAGGTTATGGTATTTTGCAATATGTCAGTCTTATTCCTGTTTACCGAAGCTATTTCGATACTGGTTTATCATTTAATCTCGGTTTATGGGTCGCGGCAGTAACGATATCGGTTAGTTTATATTGGCTTTGTGCACAAATTCCGATGCTGGGTATTATGACCACGCAGTTTAGCCGAGGCCAACGCGGACAAATGACCAAAGCACAACAGCGTATGAGCCAGTTAACCTTAGTGGCTCAACTCACTGTGATAGTAAGCGTTATCATCTTATCCTTGGTGCTGTCTTTTTCTGAATGGCAGAAATATCAGAAAGTCAGCTTTTTACCCGATCTATACAGTTACGAGCCCAAGGTAACCAGTCCATTATCGTTAGCACTTACTGCGCAGCAATTAGAGGATCAATGGCAAGTTGCAGGCAAAGCAGTGGCTTTGTCCTCGGCGAGGTTCACCGCCTTAGGTGATCAAGGATTACAATATAATACGTCGAATAATTCAGGGATAAGCAAGCCAATAAATGGCCTTTATGTCTCAAGTAATTTTTTTGACTTGCTGGGCATAAAATATCTTATCCCGGCAACACTAACGACTAATAGCGTGACAGTAAATCGAACGATGGCAAGCCAGCTAGCCGACGAATTAAACTTAAATCATTGGCAAGACATACAAGGGATAACACTCAATGTGACGGGGTTTTATTACCAAAAACAATTCACCATTACAGCCATTGTTGAAGATCAACTTCATTTTGGCCTTAATCAAAGTCCATCACCTATCATGTATTTGCATTTAAGTGCGCAAAACCCGCTGTTCGCTCATCGCATTGCGCCAGTTTTTTATAGTCATACAGCCAACCCTGAACTCGTTGGGTCGCGTATAAATGAATGGGCCTCTTTGCAATCGACTCATTTAAGCTATATATCCAATGGCACTTTGGCACAACAAATTATCAATACCGATCCTGCAGGCAAATTATTATTTATGACCTCGTTTGCAATGGCGATAATGATATTTCTTCTGGTTGTTTTCACCTTGTACTATCGTTTTCATTTTGCCGTTAAAGTACAGCAACTCAAGTTGGCAATTTTACTGGCCGTCGGTGGACAAAAAAATACACTAATGTTGCACATCATTCGGCTCAACGTCAGTCTAATGGCGATTGCAGCTCTGTGTGCAGGCATACTGATGCTCGCAATAGATGACTACAGCATAAGCCTATTAGGGGTATCAATGTGGCAACCTATGTTATGGCTATATGGGATTGTGTTTTGCACTTTACTGATTATTGCAATTACATTTTTGGCCGCTAAACGCATCTTACGCCACAGTATTAGCCGGTTATTACAAGGATAATGATAAGTCGTTATCCATCACCTCATTAACCCTAAATAGTTTAATGAAAGACAACTTATGTAACTATCCAGTACTATTTATGCGATAAACAAACATTTACAGCTATTTAGTTACAATTTCTGCCACAATCAGCTATTCAAATTTAAGCGATTACACTTCATACTGAGTCATTGCTGGTATCAATTTAGTGTTTAAAGGATATGTCATGGGCCAAGAAACCTCGAAGATTCTCGTTGTCGATGACGACATGAGATTACGTTCATTATTAGAACGTTACTTGATAGAGCAAGGCTTCCAAGTTCGTAGTGCTGCGAATGCAGAACAAATGGATAGATTACTTGAGCGCGAAAACTTTCACCTTTTAGTACTTGATCTGATGCTACCCGGTGAAGATGGTTTATCGATTTGTCGGCGCTTGCGCCAACAAGAAAACCCTATTCCGATTGTGATGTTAACCGCCAAAGGCGATGAAGTAGACCGAATTATTGGCCTAGAACTGGGCGCCGATGACTACTTACCAAAACCCTTTAACCCGCGTGAATTGTTAGCGCGCATTAAAGCGGTAATGCGTCGTCAAATAACCGAAGTCCCTGGAGCACCAGCTCAACAAGAAGAAATGATTGAATTTGGTGAGTTTTCACTAAATCTTGCCACCCGTGAAATGTTTCATGGTGATGAAAGCATTGCCCTGACCAGCGGTGAATTTGCAGTACTTAAAGTGCTGGTTAACCACCCTAGAGAGCCATTATCGCGTGACAAGCTGATGAACCTTGCTCGAGGGCGTGATTATTCGGCACTTGAGCGTTCTATTGATGTGCAGGTTTCACGCCTACGCCGTTTAATTGAGAAAGATGCAGCTAACCCACGCTATATCCAAACGGTTTGGGGCTTAGGTTATGTATTTGTCCCCGACGGCACCACACGTAAATAAGTCATGGAACTTAAGTTAAAATGGTGGCAACGCTTTTTACCCCGCAGCGCTTTTAGCCAGACCGTATTGTTGATTGGCAGTTTACTGCTGATCAATCAATTGGTGTCTTATTGGTCTGTCGCCGTTTACTTTATCAAACCCAGTTATGAACAAATTAACCAACTGATCGCCCGCCAAATCAATATTTTATTTGTCGATGGTGTTGATGTTGGCCGTGAACATCTCACCATGGTTGATGCCTTAAATGCCAAAGTGCGTGACGATGGCATGACAGTTTATAATCTTAAACAAGCTCAAGAAGCGGGACTGAACCAAGCCACTTATTACAGCTTTTTATCTGAGCAAATGTCGGTATATCTGGGCGGTGAAGCTGAAGTGCGTTTTTCGCAAGGTGAAAAACTCAATGTGTGGATTAAGCCACCACAAGCACCGACGTTATGGATTAAAGTGCCGCTGAGCAGTATTAACGAGTCAGATTTATCGCCATTAACGCTGTATTTATTAGTTATTGGTGGGCTCAGTGTCGCCGGAGGCTGGTTGTTTGCACGGCGACAAAACAGACCGTTAAAACGACTGCAAAAAGCTGCCGTCGCGGTATCTAAAGGTGATTTTCCGCCAACGTTACCATTAAGCGGCTCTACCGAGATTGTTGAAGTAACTCATGCATTTAACCAAATGGCCAACAGCATGAAGCAACTTGAGCAAGACCGTGCCCTACTGATGGCTGGAATTTCTCACGATTTACGCACTCCGTTAACCCGCATTCGCTTAGCATCTGAAATGATGGTAGAAGATGATCAGTATCTAAAAGAAGGCATAGTCACCGATATTGAAGACATGGATGCGATTATTAACCAATTTATTGCATACATTCGTAACGACCAAGAAGGCGTTCGTGAGCCTGACCAAATCAACCGCTTAATCCAAGAAATTAGCCAACAAGAGTCACATCGTGAAGAAACCCTCGAATTATCATTAGCCGATTGTCCTGACATCGCCATTAATAGTGTAGCGATCAAACGGGTGCTGAGTAATTTGGTTGAAAATGCTTTCCGTTATGGCAATGGCTGGATAAAAATAAGCTCTTATCATCAAGGTAATACAGTATGTTTTAGTGTTGAAGATAATGGCCCCGGCATTGATGAAACCAAAGTCGAGTCACTGTTTCAACCCTTTACCCAAGGCGACTCAGCTCGTGGCAGTGTGGGCTCAGGCTTAGGTTTAGCCATTATTAAGCGCATTGTCGATCGTCATCATGGCAATATTCAATTGTCTAATCGCCCCCAAGGCGGCCTGAAAGCACTCGTATCACTGCCGATAATCGATAAAAACTAATATCACTAAACTGATGTTATGACCTATTTTCGGCCTATCTTAAACAACCTTCACTGCGCAACACAAACTGTAACATTAGTGCCATAAAATACACATAATGGTCTTTCTGTTAAGTTTGGATAGCATGAAAATATCAACTTTATCCCTCGGTGCATCGGCATTATTATTAATACTTGCAGCCTTATTAGCGGCAACAGTGCTATGGAGTAACCAGCAACGACAAGCGAGCGAACAGCTCAATCAAAATTTACAGCAAATCCAACACACCTTTCAGTTCGATGTACGCAATAATATAAGTAACTACCTACAAACTGGGCAAAGCAACTACCTCGAACAAGCGCGTACCGATATTATAGGTATCACCAACAGCATTAACCAATTACATCAGGCACATCCGCAGCTAGATAGCACCTCGTTAACTGAGTTAATGACTCAGCTGATCAGCGACTTAGACACTAAATATCGTGCTGCTGGCAAACTAGCAGGTAATCCACGTCAATTGTTAGCATTTGCTGAATCAGAAATGCTCAACTACGCTCGCAGCCTAACCCGCTATGCTCAATCGGCCCCACAAGACAACAGCGATGCTCAGCAATATTTAGCGCTTACGCTGGAATTACCCAGCTTGGTTTATCAATTATCACAGCTAACCCAAACCTTACTAATAGACCAAGATACGGGCGTAATCAACAGTGTTAACTTCTCTATAAGTGCGCTTAATACTTGGCATGATGATTTGCAAAAACTGCCATTATTAGGCATTTACCGCACTGAGGAAGTCGATGAGTTTGCCTTAGGTGATGATGAGCCCGAGCGAGTTGAAATTGGCGAAACGCCTCGCTCAGAATTACTCAGCTTAACCCAGCGCTACAGTAAAGAGGTTGCCAATACCAAGCAAATGCAAACCGATATTCAAGCGGTACAAAAGGCGCTAATGAATGCGACTAGCCAAGTCGAGCAGCAATTAGTGTCTCTGGCCGATATACAGACAGCAACTGACCAACAATTAAAGCGCAACTTACAATGGTTGCTGTATGGCATGGTGACCTTGCTGGCACTGTTTTCAGTGATTTATTTAATCTTACAACAGCGCAGAGTTGTAGCGCCGTTAAAACGCTTAAATCGTGCTTTTTCTATGTTAAGTGAGTCTAACCAACGTGAACCGCTCCCCGTAACAAGCCAATGTGAGACAGGCCAAATTGCGGCGCATTTTAATCGACTACTGCAACGATTTGAGCAAGAGGATGAGCAGCAAAAACACAATATGACCCAAGTGTCGCACTCATTAAGCGAATTAGTTGCCAGAATAGGCTCATTATCAAATAGCACCCAGCAAACGCAAACCGTGGTGCAGCAAGCACAAGGGCAAACCGCTGATTTAATTGCGCTAGCCGAATTAGTAAACCGGTCGTCTAGTGAGTTAACTGACAGCGCCCAACAGACCATGAATGACATGCTCGCCAGCCAGCAAGAAGCGCAAGGTGTGTTGACGGCAACCGAAAATACCCTGACTACAGTCAACCAATGTAACCGTTCACTAACCCAGCTAAGTACCTCTGTCGCTGATGCCGCTAAAATTGTTGATGTGATTGGTAATATTGCCGATCAAACTAACTTATTGGCACTCAATGCTGCTATTGAAGCCGCAAGAGCGGGCGAACAAGGCCGTGGATTTGCGGTCGTAGCCGATGAGGTGCGTAACTTATCTCATCGAACTCAGTTATCGCTTAAAGATATTATGGCGATATTGACCCAATTAACGACCTCTAATGCTGCGCTCAGTAGCAGCGTTAATGACATTAGCCAAGCATCTGAACAACAAAAAATACGCGCGCAAAGCTTGTTAACAGTGGCTAAGCAAGTACAGCAACAAGCCAGTACTATGGCAAAGAGTGCCAGCCAAGGCAGTGAACACGCTAACCAACAAGTGCATCATCTTGATGAGTTTGTAGCAGCCATGGACAATTTACTCCAGCGGGCAAAGCATGCCTTTGAACAAAGTGAGACCATTGCATTAGAAGTGAGCAACAGTGTCGATAATATCGAACAAAACTTGGGGATTGGTGCGAGTAAGGTTTAAACCTCTAACAGGCTTTTCAAATGTAAAAAGGGTGCCACATTCGGCACCCTTTTGTCATATCATCAAGCTGTTATTAACAGATTATAGTGCAGCCATCACCGCTTCTGCAGTGCTGACTTCAAATGACTTACCTTCTTCAACGTTCAGTAAAGTCACCACGCCATTGTCAATGACCATTGCATAACGTTGTGAACGAATGCCACCAAAACCTGCGGTATCCATTTCTAAGCCTAATGCTTTAGTAAAGCTGGCATCACCATCTGCAAGCATCATCAATTCAGATGCATTTTGCGCTTCGCCCCACGCTTTCATAACGAATGCATCATTTACAGCAACACAAGCAATAAGATCAACACCTTTAGCTTTGAACTCGTCAGCTAATACAACAAAACCAGGCAAATGCGCTTCTGAACACGTTGGGGTAAATGCACCCGGCACGGCAAATAAGACCACTTTTTTACCGGCAAATAATTCAGTTACATCATGGTTAACCATACCGTCTTTAGTCAGTTGGCTTAGGGTAGCTTTTGGTAGAGATTGTCCTTTAGCGATCATAATATTTCCTTAACAGTTAAATAAGAAGGGTTATCTTGGCGCCAATACTTTACGGCAGCCCAAATATAGAATAGATAATACTGATTCACATAGAATCGAGATCAATAGTCCTAACAACATACCTACCGCAATAGCCTCTGGCTTTAACAAAATAACATGCGAATAGTTTTGCCATACTTCAGCCTGAATGTCTGTTTGCGGTGCGAGAAACACTTGCTGGTAAGGACTATAACTATGTTGACGAAAACGAGTTAATGCATCAGTTAGTAGTACATAACGCTGGTAGATAGACTCAATACTCTCACCACCAGCACTGAACACTGGGTCGTTATTCTGTCGATAATGACGGATCAGTTTATTGATATCACCACCAAAAAAACGGTCGGCGTCATGCTGAAACTCACCCAAACTCTGCTTCGCCTCTAACTGATGCGCTTCTAGGCGTTGGCCGTATTGGTCAACAAAGCCGGGAACTTGAATGCCAATCAATACGCCACAAACAAACAGCACTAAACGAAGGTAGTCCATTAAATGTTTTATCATGATGTCATCGGTTACGATAAAAATAAATTCACAAACACCACAATATCACCTCTCAGTTAACTAAGCATCTTGTATAAAGGGATGTTAATTTACAAGGTTAACCTTGGCTGAATAAACTCAATAAATGCCTAGATCCGCCTAGCCACTATTGACGACTTATAATACACAGCATTAATTTGTTCACGTTCTGTTGCGATGATTTTTTCATTCATGAGCATTGGCACTAATCGCCCTGCGGCGAGGTCATTTTTAAACAGAAACACCACCAACGGTCGATCGCTGTTAATAAATCCAATACCGCCATAAGATCTGCTGTTACGGCATAAAAAATACACCAATAATAATACTCAAGGAGCTAGCACTAAGTCCCTGGGTATCGTTAATCTAATTTAATCCCCAGTCGGCGTTAGGTAAATGCTCCACAAACCAGTCAAAAGCGCGACCTTGATGATCTTTATGCCAGGCAAGATACAAACTCTGATTTGGCCTTGGAATTGAACATTTTTTTTCAATTAATTCACCACTGTCAAAGTAGCATTGCACCATATGCTTAGGTAAAAAACCAATCCCGAGCCCTTGCAGTTGGGCAGCTATCTTGGTTTCCATGGTGTTCACTTTAATCACCTGCTTACTTTTAAACAGGCCACTGCTGCGTGTCGGCAAAACTTGTGCGGTATCAGCAACCACCACTGAAGCGTATTCAGTGAGCTTGTCAGCTTCTAACACGCCATCAACAAACGCCAATGGATGATGCGGTGCTACTGCAAATACAAATTCAATTTCACCGATTTTATGGGTTTGAAATACGCCTCGAGGTAACTCGCCAGATGCACCAATGACAATATCGGCACGGCGACTGTGTAATGCATCCCAGCCTCCGCCGACGGCTTCGACATCGATACTAATGTCGACTGAATGATCTAATTGGTTAAATTGCTCAATCAACTGAAACAGTGGCGCTTGAGGAATGACAGTATCGCGCGACAGCCGAATTTCGGTTTCCCAACCTGACTCTAACTGCTGCACTGAATCAATCAACCGATTGGTGGCGAGTAAGATTTGCCGTCCTTGTTCCAGCACAATTTTGCCTGCTGGCGTCAGCTGGGCTTTTTGTTTTGTTCGGTCAAATAATGCCGTGCCCATATCATCTTCAAGTTTTTTGATGGTATAGGTCAATGCTGACGGAACCCGATACAGTGACGCGGCCGCAGCAGCAAAACTGCCTTTACGCTCTATGGCGTCTAGCGCCCGTAATGCATCAATCGTAATGGCATGGTGCATGGCTAACTCCATATTCAATTATTTTGAACTATTAGCTCAGTTTATTCCGATTTTTTATTCAATCAAGTCTCAATATACTCATTATCAATCGGTGAGACCTACTCACAACAGTATTTATATTATGTTTAAATTTATTGAGGATAACTATCATGAAAGCACTAATCAAAAATATCACTCGCTCTACCGCTGGTTTCAGTACCTTGGCATTACGTGTACCAGTTGGGATTATTTTTATGGCTCACGGTGCACAGAAATTGTTTGGTTGGTTTGGCGGTTATGGTTTAGAAGGCACAGGACAATGGATGGCATCGATAGGCATGGAACCTGGCGTATTAATGGCGTTTATGGCTGGCAGTGCAGAGCTTTTCGGTGGCTTGTTCATTCTATTAGGCTTACTGACTCGTCCAGCTGCGGTGGTGTTAGCGTTCACTATGGTCATCGCCATTGCTAGCGTACATATCAGTAACGGTTTATTTATGGCAAATAACGGTTATGAATTTGCGTTGGCACTGTTGGCTATCACAGTGTCACTGGCAATATCGGGTTCAGGCAGAGTTGGAATAGATAACGCCATTGCCGCAAAATTAGCTAAGTAAGCCAAGCTTATATTCTGTATTTAGATCACGCTTTAGGAGCACATTATGATTACATTACGACTTGCAAGTGAACGCGGTAAAGCTAATTTTGGCTGGTTAGACAGTAAGCACAGCTTTTCATTTGGTAGCTATTACGATCCAGAGCACATGGGCTTTTCAGCGCTACGCGTCATCAATGATGACAGCGTCACTCCAGGTGCAGGATTTGCTACTCATGGTCACCGTGACATGGAAATTATCAGCTACGTACTTGAAGGCTCTATCGCCCATAAAGACAGCGAAGGCAATGTTGAAGTATTACCCGCTGGGGAATTTCAATTGATGTCAGCGGGTAGCGGTATTAGTCACAGTGAATACAATGCATCAAAAACTGAATCACTGAAGTTTTTGCAAATTTGGATCCAGCCAAATACCTTAGGTAACACGCCTGGATACCAACAAAAAAACTTTGGTCAAGCAGTAGGACTAACGACGATAGCTACGCCAACGGGTGACAAAGGTACCTTGCAAATCAAGCAAAATGCGACATTGTCACAACTGATTCTGGCACCTAACTCCGAAATAACCTATCAGGTTACTGTTGGACGCAAAGTATACGTGCATCAGGTGGCTGGACAGCTAAGTATTGATGAGCAAAATCTGAGTGCAGGAGACGGTGCTAAACTCACCGACATCACCACAGTGACCTTGGTTAATCCAGCGGACACTCAGTCAACAGCACTGATTTTTGATTTGCCCTAGATCAGCCTAGTTAATGATTAAGCCTGTGATAGTGTTGTTCACAGGTTTAATCAATTTATATCAATCCATTATCCATTGGCAGCTGTGATATTTTTAGCCATTGTTGGCCGCGAACAAGGTGATACTCTTAACTGACTAGCGGTCCATAAACACACTGCTGTTATCAGTATCATGCCGACTTGGATGCCGATGACGCCATGATAACCACCTTGCCATAATGCTAATATTTGCTCAGAAAACAACAACCAATCTGCCACAACAGTGATGACTAATATGCCACTGGTGAGTAACAGCAACTGGCTGATATGACGCTTAATATCACTCACTTTTAGACTGTACAACATGACGGCCAACAGTGACGTTACAAAACAACCCACCAGCCATTCTTCTCGCCCTATTAAGGCTGTGGGTAATAGTCGTTCACACAAAAAACCAACTGCTGTCGCCACAATAATGCCACCACAGCCGCCAATCGTCATGGCAGTTACGATAGCAATACTGCGCGGAGAAGACTGGCGCTGAGCACTGCGTTTATTAATCCATAGCATATTGCCTGTCACAATCATGGCACTGATAGCTAGCGCCAAAATAAAGTACAAAATACGGATATCTAAGCCTGCAAAGTTACTAAAATGCAATGTCACTAATACATCTCTACCTTGACGGAACACATTGTAATTATCGGCATTAACCTTATCCATCACAGTGCCGTCCTGAACCCGATAGGTCACTTCATCTCGTTGGGCGAAATTAACCGTGTCGGTTCCACGTACTTGTACCAAAGCATTATCTGCGCCGTAATGGTGGAAAATAATATTCCGTAATTCAAAATTCGCTTGCTGTGTAGTGTGTTCAATTAAGGTAAACGCATTGCTCATATTCAGTGGCATTTCACTGCGAGGTTCGCTGCTACGGTTAAAACCGGCATCATTAAACAAAGCTTGTCGATCGCCCTGATAAATAAACACCACAAAAGCCAGCTGAAACACTATGGCCAAGTTAAGGATCAAGCCACTCAACGCATACATCAAAGTAAAAGGTAGTGTCATCACCCCAACAACAGTATGAAGATCAAGTAATTTATCCCGGCGTTGTTTATCGACACGATACAAAAAGAAATGTTTCAGTAATTTACGCGCATGGATAAAAATACCCGAGACTAACGCAAATAGAAAAATCAGCGTCACCACACCAATTAAATAACTGCCGCCAGGCAGATCAAGGTTGTAATGCAGGCGGTAAATAAATTGTGATAAATAAAAGTCATCCTTATCAGCCACAGTTTCACCGCTTTTAGGATCAACCAGTATCGCCATTGACTGAGATGCTGATTGTGGATCGTCTCTCACTTTGTCAAAGTAAAAAATATAATAAGGTACTAGCTGGGTCGGCATATTAATCCGAAAACGGCCAGTTTGATCCATTGGGTATTCAGCCCTTTTTTGCTCGACAAGTTTTGCTAAAGGAATATCAACTTGAGTAGGATCAATTGGATGATGCGGGGTGACGGCCCATTGAGTGATCTCATCGTGAAATAAGGTTACGGCTCCAGCCCAAAAAACCAAAAATAATAACGGTGAAATAATTAGTCCAAGCCAGCTATGGGCTTCGATAAGATTTTTAATGACCTTGTGCTTAACGGGATAATCAGACTTCATTGAGGTATTCATGACTTAAGTTTGAGAAAAAAATAACAACGCATTGATAAGGCTACTGGCCATAAGCCATTTTACACATACGACACTGGCCGCCTTTGCGCTATTGCGGCTATAACAAAATGTCATCACCCCAACCCACATACAAAAACCCAGCATTAGCCCCACAAATAGTTTTACATCAACAGCAGCCGGCAATATCCGAAAGACGATGAGCATTAAACTGATGGCCAGTACTAATCCCCATAAAAATGCAGCAACAGATTTAGGCCACATGGTTATTTAACCCCAATAAGGAGGATACTGACAAACAATGCAAAGCCTAGCGAACTGACCCAGATGCTTCGACCTTTATAGTGCGAGGCCACCAGCACCAGCAATATCCACATGGTCATCATGCAAATCAGCACCACTAAACTGGCAACTAATACACTGTATGTATGACTAAATCCCCACACAGAAAATAACACCGCTAAACAGCACAAGCTCCAAGCTAATAATTTAGGGAAAGGCAAACTAATGAGCTGCTGTTTGTCAGATGCCAAATAGGCAAACAAACAACCAAGCCATAAAGAAGATACACTGACAAGTTCCATTTGATACAATCCCAAGCCGATTAACGCAAATGATAATGATTTGCATTAATTATCCTAAATGTACTCGGTTATTACAAGTAGAATGTCAATCAGGCTTAACAATAACTCTGGATCGGCAATCTAAAAGCGCTTTATCCACTTAGCGATATCATTGCCACAATGGTATCTCCAGGTGAAAGGCAGAGTTACTAAGAGAATTACCGCCTTGAAACAAGCCACCTTAGAGGTAATCACATGGTTACTACCTTATATAACCATGGAACAAGTCAGTCATAGGCAAATGAAGGCCGCTTAATATATAAAGGAGTCAGTCAGAAAATAGCGTTTTTTAAAACCGCACGTCCACTCGCTCATCAATCTTGTTGTACCTGTCACATTTGTCATAGAACGCTATGATTAACGCAACATAGAGTAAACCTAAAAAACGGTTAACTAACATAAAATTAACTATAATGTTTTTTTTACCGTACTCAATGTTACTTGTCAGCACAGTGCTGTATTATTTTATTCTAATACAATACAAGATCCGTCATTATCAATGCTGGACAAAGGGCTATCCCTTGCTTAGGATTAATATTTGACCAATCACAATAATAATACAAAGTCGAACAGGGAATGTTAAATAAGATTTTCCCTTCTCTAATATCATTTTTTATTTAAAATAAGGCAATGTTATATGCTAAAGCGCATCGTTTACGGCGTATGTGGCGCAGCTATTGTTGGATTAGGTATATTCAGTATATATGCTTGGCACCCAGCAATTGATCCCGTCGAACCTACTCAAACAGATTACTCTCCACACGTTATCGAACAAGGTAAAGTCTTAGCCGCAGCAGGCTATTGCAGTACTTGTCATACACCACCGGGTGGCACCGCCTATGCTGGTAACTATGAAATGCATACTGACTTTGGCACCATTTATTCAAGTAACATCACTCCTGATGTCGAAACAGGCATTGGTAGCTGGTCGCAAGCCGCTTTCGCTCGTGCCATGCGCACTGGTGTGAGCCGCGATGGACATCATTTATTGCCTGCGTTCCCTTATGAACACTTTAATAAAATGACCGACGATGACATAAACGCGATTTACGCGTACATCATGACGTCAGTTCCGGCAGTTAACCAAGCCAAAAAAGACAACGGTATTCCGTTTCCACTCAACATCCGCTGGTTTCAAGCGGGTTGGAAACTGCTGTTTGCTGACACCCAACCTTTTGAGATCAACAGCCAGCAATCTGCAGAATGGAACCGTGGGGCTTACTTAGCTGAAGGTATTGCTCACTGTGGTGCATGTCATACACCACGTAATGCGTTGGGCGGCGAAAAATATGCACAAATGTATCAAGGGGCTGCCATTGATGGTTGGATAGCACCATCATTAACATCAACGAGTACTTCACCTCTGCCATGGCGCGCGCAAGACTTTTACGAATACCTTACTACTGGTAACTCGCCTTACCATGGTAGTGCGGCAGGTCCAATGGCGCCGGTTATGCACAAAGGCCTGTCAGCTCTACCTGACAGTGATATAGAAGCCATTAGTGGATACTTTGCTGAGATTGCCGGTACCAATAATACCGACGAGCCTGACTCAAGTAGCACCTTACAGGCAGCAATAGCGGCACAAGATCAACAACCGGATCAGCGGATTGATCAAGGTGCACGTTTATATGCGACGGCTTGCCAAGCATGCCACTACAACAGCGACCAATTAGTGAAAGGTCGACCATTGATTACTATTGGCTCAGCAACACATCTTAATGATCCAAGCAACCTGATTAACGTAATACTGGATGGCGTACGCAGCGACCAAGGGATTAGCGGCGTTGTAATGCCAGGATTCCGCGATGCACTTAACGATGATGATATTACCGCTATAGCCTATTTGCGTCAAGCAGCTGGGGAAAACACCTGGCCGAAACTACAACAAAAAGTGGGCGAGATCCGCAATCAACCCCGATTTGAGCACTAATTCACTGGAGAAGTGACAATGGCAAAATTTATTTTAAACGGCAAACCGATGACTGCCGACGTAGAGAGTGATACTCCTCTACTGTGGGTTATTCGTGATGAACTGGACATGACAGGCACTAAATTTGGCTGTGGTATTGGTACCTGTGGTGCCTGTACCGTCCATGTTGGCGGCCGAGCGACACGTTCGTGTATAACCCCGATATCGTCAGTTGAAGGAGCTGAAATCACCACGATTGAAGGGCTTTCTGAAAAGGGCGATCATCCATTGCAAATTTCTTGGCAAAAACTGCAAGTACCACAGTGTGGTTACTGCCAGTCGGGCCAAATTATGCAAGCTGCAGCACTACTAAAAGACATTCCAGAGCCTTCAGACAAAGACATTGACGCTGTGATGGGCGGAAACTTATGTCGTTGTATGACCTACGTTCGTATTCGTAGCGCCATTCATGAAGCAGCAAACGCAATCAAGGAGAGCAACGATGAGCAGACTGCCTAAACGTGGATCGGCTGGGATAACCCGCCGCGGTTTTTTAATTGCCATGACAGCGGTTGGTGTCAGCTTTGGTTTTCCTCGCCATTTAATGGCGGCAATGGATCCGGCTAGCCCTGACGGTAAAGTATTACCAAGTGAAGGCGACATTTACGAACCGTCTTTGTGGTACTCAATCGATACCGCCGGCAAAATTAAAGTCAACATTATGCGCTCAGAAATGGGCCAACATGTCGGTACTGCTATTGCTCGTATTCTTGCTGATGAACTAGAAGCTTCATGGGATGATATTGAAATTATCCATGTCGACAGTGATCCACGCTGGGGTTACATGGTTACGGGTGGCAGCTGGTCTATTTCGCAAAGTTGGCCTGTATACCGTCAAGCAGGTGCTGCTGGTCGTACAGCGTTAATTGAAGCTGCGGCTAAAAAATGGGGCATCGCTGCAAAAGACTGTAAAGCCAGTAACGGTAAAATTATCTCAACTAAAGGCGAGCTATCTTACGGTGAATTAGTCACCATGGGCTTAACACGTCAGTTTACTGGAGAAGAACTGAAAACCCTGCCGCTGAAACCTAATGCCGATCTTAAACTTGTTGGTCAACAGGTAACGTCTCTTGATATCGCCAACAAGACCAATGGTAAAACCATATTTGGTATCGACGCGAAAGTTGATGGCATGGTGTACGCCAACCCTATTCTGCCTCCTACACGTTATGGCTCCAAAGTGGTTAAGTTTGACGACTCTGCAGCAAAAGCAGTAAAGGGTTACCAACAAACTATCGTACTAGATGATGCCAGTGGCAGTGTGCCAGGATGGTTAATGGTTATTGCCAGCAGCTTCAATGCGGCCCAAAAAGCCTCGAAGCTGGTAAAGGTTACATGGGATGCGGGTAAAACGGCCAACGTGTCTGAAGCAGACATAATTGCTCATGGTCAAAAATTACTTGGCGATCAAACCAAAGGCAGTATTTTAGACACGGGCAATGCTGACACTGAGCCAGCATTTGCCAGTGCCAAAAGCACCATTGCAGAAGAATACATCACCAGTACGGTATTACATGCGCAAATGGAACCGCTTAATGCCTTGGTATTTAAAAACCAAGACGGTATATGGGAAGTGCATTCAGGTTGTCAGTGGCAATCACTTACCCTACCCGTATTAGCAACAGCATTAGGTGAAGAAGAAGCTAACATTGTTATTCGTAGCTACATGTTAGGCGGCGGCTTTGGCCGCAGACTTAACGGCGACTACACCATTCCAGCGGCGTTGACCTCTAAAGCATTAGGCGGTAAACCGGTTAAAATGGTGATGATGCGTCCACAAGACATGTTATTTGATAGCGCGCGTTCTGCATCAGTTCAACAGCTAAAAATGGCATTTGATGACAAAAAAGCGGTTACCGCAATGGAACATCACGCCACAGCAGGTTGGCCAACTCAAGTATTAGCCCCAGGATTTATGCCTAAAGGCACCAATGGTGAACCGTATGATCCGTTCTCGATTGCCGGCGCAGACCATTGGTACACTGTTGGAGCTCAAAAAGTACGTGCGGTATCCAATGATCTTGCGATTGCGACCTTCAGACCAGGTTGGTTACGTTCAGTTGGACCAGGTTGGACAGGTTGGGCTGTTGAAAGCTTTATGGATGAAGCGGCACATCACGCGGGTAAAGATCCATTGCAGTTCCGCCTAGACATGCTTATTGCCGAAGGCCGAAATGCTGGTAGCACACCCGTTGCTGAAGGTGGCGCGGCTCGCCAAGCCGCAGTACTTAAAAAAGCTGCTGAGATGATTGGTTGGGGTACTCCACAAGCCAAAGATACAGCACTTGGAATTGCATCAACCTTTGGCCAAGAGCGTGACATGCCAACATGGGTATCGTGTGCAGTACAAGTTCATGTCGACAAAAGCAACGGTATTGTCAATGTTCAGAAACTGTATATCGCTATCGATGCTGGTATTATTGTTGACCCTAATGGTGCTGAAGCTCAGTGTCAGGGCGCGGCATTATGGGGATTATCGATGGCCTTGTATGAAGGTACTGAACTGCTTAATGGTCAGTATAAAGACTCAAACTTCGATACTTATACCCCGCTGCGTTTAGGTCAAACTCCAGACGTTAAAATCGAGTTTATCCCGAGCAAAATGCCACCCTCTGGATTAGGTGAACCGGCGGTAACTCCTGTTGCGCCAGCGATTGCCAATGCAATCTACCAGGCAGTTGGGGTGCGTTTACGTAAAATCCCGATGAAGCCTAGCGACGTGAAAAGCGCGTTAACTAAAGCATAATTTATCTGCACTAATAGCCCAGTCTTTATCATAATGACTGGGCTTTTTTATACCCATTTAACCTCATCATTGCCATTGCTTGAACTGATGAATCAATCACTTAATTTATACCAACACGATAAAGAAGTTATCTAAGGCAATCAGCATTGCCAGCATATTGCGGACCACTATAGAGGATGCTGTCGGTAAAAAGTCAGGCGGTTGATTGCGCCAAATACGGCAACAGAAACCAAGTACAGCAAACACAACCTTTAAACCATAAACCTCATAAAGCCAAGGTTAATGCCCTTCAGTAAACAAGTAATTTAACCAACCCTGCATTCTTAGCAATACCTTTCGCATTACCGCTACATGGCTAAAATGATCTGTATAAATGGCCACTTGCCCTGCTACACCGGCGGGTAACGATTGCCTTAGTGCATCATCTTCGAGCTCAATCAACACCAATACTCGACCACGTTGAAACAACTTATTTGATGAGAGTAAATTACCGCTATATTGGATCTCACCTTCGGCCATTGCAGGGAGGATTTTGGCAACTTTGCCTTGAAACACTTGCCCAGGCATGGCATCAATTATCACTTCAGCTTCATCGCCTTCTTTAAGACGTAATAATGAGTTTTGCCAAAAAGCGCCAGCAAAATATCTCGTCTCATCTGGAATAAACGTCAGTGCTGGGCGTAAAGGTAAAGGCACAGCCATAGCGCCTTTTCGTAGCGCTAATTGAGTCACAACACCATCTGCAGGCGCTCTGATGACTGTTTGCTGCAAGTCATATTCAGCCTTGGCGAGTTCAGCTTGTAGGCCTGCTACTTTGGTGTTTACACCATCAATATTTGACTCATATGCCAAACGAGTTCGCAGCCCCTCAGCTAAAGCGCCATCAAGTTGCGCTGATGAGGCTATGTATAACTGGCGACGATTGTCGAGCTCAAGCTCAGTAAACGGTGAATTACGCCCCGCTTTTTTGCGACCGTCTTCATAACGACGATAAGCTGATTCAGTACGATCTTTATCTGCTGTTGCTTGTTCAACTTTAGCCGTCGCTATTTGAAAAGCGGCTTCCAATTGTGGCACTTGCAGCTCAGCTTCTTTTAGGGCCGCTTGTTTTTGCTTAACGATTGAAAGGTAAGGTGTAGGGTCAATTTTAAATAACACCTCACCTTCTTTAACTGGTGTGTTTGGCTTAACATTGACTTCGATAACTAATCCTTTAACCACAGGCACAATCGGAATAGTGACAAAATACTCGCGGGCAAACTTCGAATAAGGGTGGTTGTAATTCATTAACATTAATAACGCACCAATTAATACAATGCCGCCGAGAATGGCTGTTGGCACTGTCCATTTAGTTAATGGAATTTTAAAGACTTTAAAAACTGCGATACAAAATGCGGTATAAGTCAGTATGAGTAGTAAGTCCATGCTTATGCCTCTTGTGAGTGTTCACCTGAAACGGCAGGAGTCGTAACCACAGAACGTTGCTCCAATAGCGACAAACGTTCCGTTAGCGCAGTGACATGATTCATTAGTTCTTTAACTTCACCTTCGAGTATCAATTCTCGCTTTCTCGAATCACTAAACCCCCAACCTCGATCTTCTCGATATAATGTGGCCCAAATCCATAAAAAAGGCCAAATAGCATGCAAAGTAAATAAGCTTACCCAACCAGCAATATGCAGTGCATCTTGCTGTGGATGATTACGTTTTTTCGCAATCTCATAGGGGATATCATGAATCGCAATAATTCCGTAAAAAATAAATATTGCTACAAAAAATAAAATCCCTAGCGCAAAATAATCTAAAAACATATCTCCTCCTAATATCGATTTTTTGTCATCAAAGTGTCTTTGCTTGAATAGACAGTGAAGCCAATTTCAGTATAGAACTGATTAAAAAAAATACATTGAAACTATTGAAAAAACGAAAAAAATAATCGGATTACCTGCACAATTTCATGCTGCATACATGGCTAATTTGACGTTATTTATACACAAAAAAAACCGCACTATTTACTAATGCGGTTTTTTAGATAATGTAACTAACAATGGCTAAACCTTAGTCTCCTGCCATTTTTTGCAAAAACTCAAGTCGCTGCATTTCTTGCTCATCGGGTTGCCATGGCTCATCAGATAACGACTCAACGGCAAAGTCACCTAGCTCATAGGCAGGTTCCTCACTATGGCCGTACTGAGTTAATTCACCGGGCACAGCTGGACGACGCTCTAATACAAATGTGCTTAGAACATAAGGGCCTTTATATTGTGCTAACACTTCTTTATAGGCTTTAAGATCCAACACCACTGAACCTTGTGTCAGCTTGTCTGAGCCAGTTAGCAAGGCAATCGGCTGCTTATCTGCTGTATATAAATTAGCACGTAAACGATAGTAGCCCGCTAGCTCGACATCCACTTTAACCGGGATCAACATATCACTGCCTTCAGCACGAATATCCCCGACTCCAGTTATGGTTGCAGTAGGATGACTATATTCTATACCGGTTTTTAGCGTTTGCTTTTTGCCCTTAGCACTAAAGGTTACACTGATCTCTATTGGGCCATCCCAATCCTCTTCGGCATCGAGAGTTATCACCCATTCTCCATCACTCCCTAGCATGGTTTTAGCCACTAATACCTCTGTTCCACCTGCAAGCTCGCTGCGTAACGATACACTTGCACCATTAACCGCTAATCCCTTTACTTCAAGCTTTACCACCACAGGTTCTGGAAAACTAAAGCGGTATTGTGGTAACACGATACTGGCGCTTGCGCCATCTTGTAGTAAAACCGCTTGTGGGATATAAGCATTAGGGTTAAGCAAGGTACTGTCATTAGCTGACAGTGGTATCGAATAAGCGGGCAAAGTTAGGTCACTAGCATAAGCCTGAGCCATAAGCTGAAAGCTGTCGCTGATCGATTGAGGCAGCTTTTCAACTACGGTTATCTGCTTTGGCTTCATCGAGGGCACCTTGGACTGAACAGACACAAGATCAACCGGCGCTACAGCAACCGCCAGAGACGGCTTAAGTATCGGCTCTGCGGTATAGCGGTATATCCCATACCCTAACGCTACAACAAGTAGGGTAATGGTTATAGCGAGTTTTTATATTTCATATACGCTTAGTTAGCTGCTTGATATACCAGTGCTGACATACTGGTTTTATTCGAATTACTCACCAATCTATAACGCGAACTAAATATCCACCAACCACGTTTTTCATCATAGGTGCTGAATTGTAAGTTATCGCCATTGAGATAATTGGCACGACTATTAGCAGAAGTCACTTCATCTTTAGCGCTATTTAAAATAGTATCGCCATGGCTATATCCTTTACTCATTAACATCGGATAGTGATAAGGCATAAATCCACTTGGGCCATTTGTTGAAGTGAGCTTGCCATCAAATGCCACGCTGCGTGAGCAACTGCTGTAACTGCCAACTGATGCAGCACCGCAACTCGAGTGACTGGCAACAACACCATCATCTTCGCCGGGTAAAAATGCCCCCCGTGACACCGAGAAAGTCAGAACCAGCACCAGCAAAACGCAAACGTGGAACTCGACTGTCAGGAAACGCGGCCAATTGACGTGCAGTATTTACGCGTAAATCATTCAATACCCCAATATTGGATGACGACGGCAGCTCACCTAACCATAGTGATACTGCCAGTTTTAATGTGCTATCCAGTAAACCTGAGCCACTGGCAACATTCGCGGCTAAATCTGCCAGCTCAACACCACCGCCGGCACCAGAAAAATCAAATGTGGCGACGATATTAAGCGGTTTTAAACCGGCATTTTGTAACCATAACGCTTGGTTATCAATAATATAGCGCATCACTAAATCACCAGTAGAATGGGTGACAAATACACAACCACTGTCACATGTCCCTGAACGCGATAATTGCTGTAGTTTAGGCCATACATATTGGCTGGTAATTTTATTGGCAATGCGCTCTTGCGAGGGCCAATCAATACGTTCGTCTGCGCGATCACGCCAATACTGTGCCCAATATTGGCCACCATTTTCGCTTACCTTCTCCCCAGTCGGTTTGCTTTGTAAGTTATCGGGTTGAAAACCGTGCACTAACACCACAGGGTATCCCCCCACAGATGCTTGTGCTGCACCAGTTAATAAACCCGCTAATAATAAAAATAGAGATTTTTTCATCGCAATATCCTTATATTTTCCGCTACATCAGCCTGCGCCGTGTGCGTGTTTTTTTATATTTTTGTTACCGAATTGATGCATTTTACTCCAGCACCAACATCAACATAGAGCAGAAATAAAACAATGCAACTCTTAAAAATCAAGATTTTTACACCAAAAACACCCGAGTGTTTGAATCAAAACAATCGATAGGTGGCCGATATCGAGAGCAGATCTTACCAATAGGCGATAACGAGGATTTAACAATGGCAGTAAGCACTAACACATATGTTTTAAGCTTTTACTCCAATATTAGATAAAAACTTAATTCACCTGTTTGAGATGATCAAGAATCAAAGTATGTGCAAAAAATTTACTGATATTTACGCTGACTCAGATCAAAACATAATAGATAAGCTGCACTATTATCCCAAATGATGGTTATCTATAAGCAGTGTTAGACATAAAAAAGCCCTATAGACTTGCATCCATAGGGCTTTACAGACTGTCAGCCAAAGACAAACAGCCAAATTATTTTGCTCACTTCATCTTATGAGATTGGTTACGCTTTTTTAGCCGCAATGGCGGCTTGTACTTGATTAATGGCGGTGCCGCCTAATACATCACGCTTTTCTAAACACGCTTCAATCGTTAAGTTTGGATACACATCATCGCTAATCACTTTAGCAAATTGTTGCAACTCAGCCACGCTTAAGTCTTCAATCGGCTTTTGCTCACCAATGGCAAATACCACCACCTCACCGACGACATGATGCGCTTCACGAAATGGCATGCCTTTAGCTACAAGGTAGTCGGCTAGTTCAGTGGCATTAGCGTAACCTTGCTGCGCCGCGACCAAAGCTTGCGGGCGGTTAACGGTTAAGCCCGACAACACTAATGCAGCCATGTCTAAGCAAATAGCCCAGCTGTCGACCACATCAAACAAGCCTTCTTTGTCTTCTTGCATGTCTTTGTTGTAAGCCAAAGGTAAGGCTTTCATGGTAGTGAGAATCCCCATTAAACTGCCATAAACACGGCCGGTTTTACCACGAATAAGCTCTAATGCGTCTGGGTTTTTCTTTTGTGGCATTAATGATGAGCCAGAGGTAACTTGATCGCTTAACGAGATAAAATTAGCTTCACCAGAATTGAAGAAAATTAAGTCTTCGGCCATCCGGCTTAAATGCATCATGCTGATAGACGCCGTGCTACATAATTCAACCACGTGATCGCGATCTGACACACTGTCTAAACTGTTTAATGTCGGGCGGGCAAAGTTCAATGCTGCTGCGAGTGCGTGACGGTCAATAGGATACGCGGTACCAGCAAGTGCGCCTGAACCTAATGGACATGAATCGGCACGCCCCAATGCATCTTGCAGACGGCTAATATCACGCTCGAACATTTCGACATAGGCTAACGCCCAGTGACCAAAAGTGACCGGTTGTGCGCGCTGTAAATGAGTATAACCAGGCATTACTGCATCGACTTCACGCTCTGCAAGGGCAATTAATTCTGCGTGTAATGTGCCTAAACGCGCTAGCAGCGCTGCACCTTCTTTTTTACACCACAGCTTTAAATCGGTAGCGACTTGGTCATTACGTGAACGGCCTGTATGGAGTTTTTTACCTAAATCACCGACTTTGGCAATCAGCTTTTGTTCAACAAAACTGTGAATATCTTCTGCGCCATTGCTGATGATAGCTTGGGGATCATTACCCACTTCCACCAGCAATTCATTGAGGGCCGCTTTTAAATCAGTACATTCTTGAGCAGTAATAATGCCTACGCTGGCAATAGCATCAGCCCATGCGATTGATCCAACAACGTCTTGTTCAAATAAGCGATAATCAACCGGCAGTGAGTCATTAAATAACTTGAAAAGTGCACTGGTTTCACCTTGAAATCTTCCGCCCCATAACGCCATGTCGGTATCCTCTGTATTAAAAACTGTGTTAAGAACTGGGTGTTCAATAATATAGCTGTAAATCATATTCTCTTTCTTGTAATGACTCTGACATTAGCCCAAAAGTCATTATAAGAAAGGCGCTTTGCAGCGCCTTTATATGGTTGCCGTATTGGTTATTTAGTATTGAGCGCGCGAATACGGCTAGCTAAAGAATACAAACGGATAAAGCCTTCAGCGTGTTTTTGATCGTATACGTCATCTTCACCAAAGGTAGCGAAAGCTTCTGAATACAAGCTGTTTGGTGAACGCTTTTTAACTGCTGTTGCTTGGCCTTTATACAGCTTAATCACTACATCACCGTTAACTGACTCCGCTAATGATTCAGATGCTGCGATAAGTGACTTACATAAAGGCGTAAACCAACGACCGTCGTACACTAGGTGCGACATTTGGGCTGCAATCTGCTCGCGCCACGTACGGCTGGTTTTATCTAATACCAATTCTTCAATGGCACGCAAACCAGCAAACATCACTGTGCCACCAGGGGTTTCATAACAACCACGAGACTTCATGCCCACTAAACGGTTTTCAGTAATGTCGATACGACCAACACCGTGCTTAGCAATATCATTTAACGTCATTAATGCTGCATATGGTGATAATGCCTCGTCATTGACATGGGTAACACGACCATTTTTAATCGCTAACGACACATATTCTGCTTCATTTGGTGCATCTTCTGGCGCGACGGTTAGCGTCCATACACCTTTTTGATGGCTCGTTCCACGGATCTTCTAACTCACCGCCTTCATGTGAAATATGCCATGCGTTGGCATCACGGCTATAAATTTTGGTCGCTGATGCGCTGGTTTTAATGCCGCGCTCAGCAAGGTAAGCCAACAAGTCTTCACGGCTACGCATTTCCCACTCACGCCATGGCGCGATGACTTTTAAGTCTGGGGCTAATGCGGCAAAACAACCTTCAAAACGCACTTGGTCGTTACCTTTACCTGTGCAGCCGTGGCATACCGCATCGGCGCCGACTTTACGGGCCACTTCAACTTGCGCTTTAGCAATAATCGGACGCGCCATTGAAGTACCTAATAAGTAAGTGCCTTCGTAAATAGCGCCCGTGGCGATAGTTGGGTAAATATAATCGGCAACAAACTCTTCTTTTAGATCAACAATATGGCACTCAGAAGCACCAGAGGCTAATGCCTTTTCGGTTAAGCCAACAAGCTCTTCTTCGCCTTGGCCTACATCGGCACAGAATGCGATGATTTCGCAGTTATCATAGGTTTCTTTTAACCACGGGATAATGGCTGAAGTATCTAAACCACCTGAATATGCCAATACCACTTTTTTAACGCCGGTTTTTTTCACTGCACTAGACATGTTTAATTCCTAGAATCGATTACGTATATGTTCAATTTAAATAACGCCAGAGGCATTATTGTCTTAATTTTTTGAATAACTTAAATAAGGTGTCTAACTTAATAAAGTCACTAAAACTGCATTTTGCGCATGCATGCGATTTTCTGCTTGATGTAAAATCAACGAGCCTTGACCATCCATTACCTCGTCGGTTACTTCTACGCCACGATGTGCTGGTAAGCAATGCATAAAGAATTTAGCACCAGCTTGAGCCATTAGCTCACTGTTAACTTGGTACGGTGCAAAACGGGCTTTTATGTCAGCAAGCGGAGTGTCATCGCCCATAGAAATCCACGTATCGGTATAAACAGCATCATGACCTTCTATAGCATTAATGTCAGCACTCAACGTTAACTTACCACCATTTTTTTGCGCTAACGCTTGTGCTTCGGTGACCACTAATGCATCAGGAAATGCACCTTCAGGGCATATCACTGTCATGGTCATACCTAAAATCGCCGCACCATAAATGAGTGAGTGGGTGACGTTATTACCATCGCCAACATAAGCTAATTTTGCTTGGCTTACATCATCAAACTGCTCGGATAAGGTTAAAAAATCGGCCAGAGCCTGGCAAGGATGATATAAGTCAGACAATGCATTAATCACTGGTACTGTGCCATGCAGCGCGAGCTGTTCGATAGTCGTATGCGAGTAAGTTCTCGCGACAATGGCATCAGCCCAACATGAAATATTAGTTGCAAAGTCTGCCACGGTTTCACGTTGACCTAAGGCGCCATTTTGTTGGTCTAAGTATAAGCAGTGACCACCTAATTTATTAATGCCAATGTCAAAGCTGACTCGGGTGCGCAGTGATGGCTTTTCAAATAACATCACCACACTTTTTCCATCTAAGGCACGACGGTACTCAGCTGGGTTGTGCTTAATTTTTTTAGCCAATTCAATGATGGCTAATAGCTGAGATTGAGTTAACTCTTTTATCGACAATAGGTGCTGCATATACGACTACTCCATTAAGGTTGTATTTGAGTCCCGACGGACCCACCTTTGACTAAGGTTTTTAATTGTTCCGCGTCGCGCCACGAAGCCACTTGCACAGGTTTCCCCATCCACTGAGCAACTTCTAGTGCCGCTTCCACTTTCACTTTCATGCCTTTTTCAATCACCCCTTGGGCGACTAAGTGTTCAATTTCGCTTTTATTTAAGCTATGAATTAATTGCCCTTTACCGTCTAATACACCCGATACATCTGACAATAGCACTAGGGTGCCATTCACTAATTTAGCAAGTGCCGTTGCGGCTTGGTCTGCATTCACATTTAACATCTCGCCTTGGCTAGAAATAGCAATAGAACTGCAAATTGGCATCCAACCTTGGCTTAAAATAAAGTTTAAATAGGTAGCATCTTTTGGCTCAACTTCGCCCACCAGCCCTAAACGTTCATCTTTAATTTTAGCCGTAACGACATTGCCGTCTCCTAGGCTCATGCCGATACTAACAATGCCAGCTTTAGCGGCTGCGGCTTGTAAAATTTTATTCGACGAGCCAGCGAGTGCGCCTACCACTATTGCAATTTGATCGGCAGGCGTAACGCGTAAACCGTCTAATTTAATAGTTTCTTTACCATTTGCAGTCAGTTGCTCATCAACTAAACACCCACCACCGTGTACCAATATCACTTGTTGACCCGCAGCAATCATTTCAGCAGCGGCATCCATTAAGCGCGCCATACCCATTTCGCACTGCAGTAAAGCACCACCGACTTTAAGCACTAACACTGATTTTGTAGTCATTATTATTATTCCTTAATCCGCTTACACATCGAAATGGATTTTAATACACTGAAGCCCTTGGCTGGCAGCGCCTTTCATTAAATTATCAATCGCACTGGCGACCACTAAATAACCACTTTTAGCATCATATTTCCAACCTAAATGACAATTGGCTGTATTGACTACATCATCAACTTTAGGAAACTGGTTGTGCTTAACCGTTACGATTGGGGCATTATCGTAGACGCTGTAAGCGTTGATCACATCCGCTTCGGTAGTGCCCGGCTTTAGCTGTACGGTTATCGTCGCTAAAATGCCGCGCTTAAAGTTACCTAAATGCGGCGTGAAGATCACTTCTTGACCCAAGTGTGTGGCAATTTCAGGCTGATGTCTGTGGCCTAACACACCGTATGGCGTTAAGCTGACTTCACAAAAATTAGTATGCAGTTGCGCTTTACGTCCCGCTCCCGTGACACCACTAACCGCATTAATCACTGGGTACATTTCAGTTAAAAATGGTTTAAGCGGTTTTAGTGCAGTAAGTGATGCCGTAGGATAACAACCAGGTACCGCAATCATTCTGGTTTGTTTAATTTGTTCGCTATTCCATTCAGCTAAGCCATACACTGCCTGAGCTAACACATCAGGATGAGTATGCTCAAAGCCATACCATTTAGGGTACTGCGCCACATCAGCAAAACGATAAGCACCACTTAAATCGAATACAGCCAAACCCTGCTGGTAAAACCATGCCGCAAGCTCTAGGCTCACTGAATGCTCAGTCGCTAATACTACTGCATCAGCTTCGGCTACAATTCGTTTTTTAGCATCATCAGATAATGGCGATAGTGTATAAGCCATGTGGCTATATACCGGGTATAGATCAGCTAATTTACGACCTTTATCTAAACTATTTTCTGATACATACAAACCTTGAACGCTTAGATTAGTGTCTGCATTAATTAACGAGGTGATTTGTGCACCTGTGTAGCCACTGGCGCCAATAATTGCGATGCTTTTCATAAGTTTGGTTTCTTTTTGATAATGAGAGAAAGTGTCAGCATAGCCTATTTAGACGGGAGCCGCCTAATTTAGAACTATCGTCGCAGGAAGTTAGCGATGATTATTGATATAGTGGATTTAGCAGCGAGAATGCACATATTTATTTTCATTTCTAATGTTCAATTTATGGTGTCGGTTAATGCTGTTTGCTAGACTACCACACAACATTAATTATGCAATATATGTGAATAAGTATTTTACATGTTATTTTTAGGATAACCCATGAGCACACTCCCAAATCTAAAAAGTTGTTTTACACAGCTGATTGCAGCGCCATCAGTCAGTGCACTCGAAGCTGAACATGATATGAGTAACCATGCAGTTATCAACTTGTTGCAAAACTGGTTTGGCGAGCTTGGTTTTGAATGTGAAACCCCTACAGTAGAAGATTCGCGTAATAAGCAAAATCTTATTGCCCGAATAGGTTCAGGTAGCGGCGGACTATTATTAGCAGGCCATACCGATACCGTGCCATTTGATGAAGGCCGCTGGAGCCAAAGCCCATTTGAGATGGTTGAAAAAAAATAATCGTTGGTACGGCTTAGGTACTTGCGACATGAAAGGCTTTTTTGCGCTAGTACTTGAAGCATTAAAAGACATGCCACTCGATCAATTTAAGCGACCTTTAACTATTTTTGCCAGCGCTGACGAAGAAACCACTATGAGTGGCGCCAAGGCATTTGCTGACTCAGCAGTTATCGCGCCAGATTACGCGGTTATCGGTGAGCCCACCAGCTTGAAACCTGTCTACATGCATAAGGGGCATTTAGCCCAAGGGATCCGCGTCATTGGTCGCAGTGGCCATTCATCTGATCCAGCACGCGGCCTCAATGCCATTGAAGTGATGCACAAAGTCATTAGCAAACTAATGCTACTCAAACAGCATTTAAGTGAAAATTACCGCGAAGATGCGTTTACCGTGCCTTATCCTACGATGAACTTTGGCCATATTCATGGTGGTGACGCTGCTAACCGCATTTGTGGTTGCTGCGACTTGCATTTAGATATTCGCCCATTACCGGGTATGGAGCTAGCTGATCTGGAATTAATGGTATTAAACTACTTATCTGGCATCAGTAAAGAGTATCCTGGCAGTATTAGCGTCAGTACTTTGTATCCAGGGGCTGAATCATTTGCAGGAAAAGCAGATAACCCGTGGACCAAATTAGTGGCACAATTATCAGGTAATGAAGCTGAAGTGGTCAACTATTCTACTGAGGCACCATACATCAATAAACTCGGTTGCCAAACCTTAGTATTGGGCCCAGGAAGTATTAACCAAGCCCACCAGCCAGACGAATTTATTGGCTTAGAATACCTCACACCTACGGTTGAATTGATCAAAAAAATGATTTATCACGCTTGTATCAAGTAATCGGCGCAGTTAGGTTTTTTAACGATATAAATGTAACATTTTTACGAAATAAAATTACGAAACACACTGCCTGTGTATTGACCGATATTGATACGCTGGGTATTGTGATGTAAGAGATATTGGAAAAATCGTTCATTTTTCGGGAGTAAGTATGACAGAGCAAACGGCAGATATGTATGCATCACTTCGATCAAATGTGGGGCATCTAGGCCAGATATTAGGCGAAACAATGCAAACCCACTTAGGTGATGCATTCTTAGAAAAAGTAGAACAAATTCGTATTTTAGCCAAAAAATCTCGCCAGGGTGACGAAGCCTCTCGTGAGCAAATGCTAGCATTATTAACCGCGTTACCAGACGAAGAGCTGGTGCCTTTCGCGAAAGCCTTCAACCAATTTTTAAACTTAGCCAATATCGCAGAACAATTCCATACCATTAGCCGCAATTGCGACGAGCTAGTGTGTGTTCCGGATCCTGTAGAGCAACTGCTCGGGCGAATGCTAGACACTGATTTAGATAAAAAAGATGTCATAAAGTGCTTAAAAAACTTAGACATTGATTTAGTATTAACGGCACATCCAACAGAAATATCTCGTCGCACCTTAATCCAAAAATACGCCGCCGTTGTAGATTGCTTAACCGAGCAAGAAAATTCTCAGCTTACCGATCGCGAACGTGAACAAAGCACACTGCGTCTTCGTCAGTTGATTGCTCAAATTTGGCATACCAACGAAATCCGCAGCGAACGCCCAACACCTGTTGATGAAGCACGCTGGGGCTTGAGCACGATTGAAACCTCATTGTGGCAAGCGATCCCTGACTTTTTACGTCAATTAAATGATCAAGTTGAGCATAAAACCGGCCAGCAGTTACCTATTGATGTATCTCCAGTGCGCTTTTCGAGCTGGATGGGTGGTGACCGCGACGGCAATCCATTTGTGACCTCTACCGTGACTCAAGAAGTGCTTGACCGTAATCGTCACGCGGCAGCCAGACTGTATCTAAAAGATATTGTGACCTTACTCGGCGAATTGTCGATGGAACACGCTAATGCTGAATTATCAGCGTTAACCGATAACAGTAAAGAACCGTACCGTGATGTGTTACGCAAGTTGCGCTGTCAGTTACGTAACACTATCGATTACCTTAACGCTCGCCTTGAAGGTAAAAAGCCTGACGTCGATACTCGCGAGCTTATTTGGCATAAAACAGATTTACTTGAACCGCTTCAGTTACTTTATAAAAGCTTGACCGATTGCGGCATGAAGTTAATTGCCAACGGCCTGTTACTCGACATCTTGCGTCGTTTAGCCTGCTTTGGTATTCACATGTTGCGCCTCGATATCCGTCAAGATGCATCACGCCACAGCGACGTAATCGCCGAACTGACCCGTTATTTAGGTATGGGCGATTACAACCACTGGGACGAAAATGAAAAACAAGCCTTTTTACTGCGTGAACTCACCAGTAAACGCCCGCTGATCCCTGCAAATTGGCAACCAAGTGATGATGTGGCAGAAGTTGTCAGAACCTGCAACTTAGTCGCCCAACAACCCGTTAATGCATTAGGGTCGTATGTGATCTCTATGGCCAGTAAGCCATCTGATGTACTCACAGTGTTGTTACTGCTAAAAGAAGCTGGCTGCACGAACCCAATGCGAGTGGTACCGTTATTTGAAACATTAGCAGACCTTGAAAGTGCAGCTGATTGTATGACAGCGCTGCTCAACATTGATTGGTATCGTGGTTACACTAAAGGCATGCAAGAAGTCATGATTGGTTATTCTGACTCGGCAAAAGATGCTGGGGTTATGGCAGCCGCTTGGGCACAATATCGTGCTCAAGAGCAACTCGTTGCTGTCTGTAAAAAGGCTGACGTTAAGTTGATGCTGTTCCATGGTCGTGGTGGCTCAATTGGCCGTGGAGGTGGACCAGCTCACAAAGCCATTTTATCGCAACCACCAGGTTCGGTTGATGGTCGCATTCGTGTGACAGAGCAAGGCGAAATGATCCGCTTTAAATTTGGGTTACCCAAATTAGCAGTGCAAAGTTTAGCGCTGTACACTTCGGCCGTAATGGAAGCGACACTACTGCCGCCACCCGAGCCTAAAAAGGCATGGCGTGATTGTATGCAACGTATCGCTGCAGAGTCAGTAGCGCATTACCGCGGTATTGTTCGTGAAGAACCAGACTTTGTTGCGTACTTTAGATCCGCTACGCCAGAAGTTGAACTCGGTAAACTGCCATTAGGCAGCCGCCCAGCGAAACGAAAAGTCGATGGTGGCATTGAAAGTCTCCGTGCTATTCCGTGGATTTTTGCTTGGTCACAAAACCGCTTAATGTTACCGGCTTGGTTGGGTGCTGGTGAAGCATTACAAGATGCTGCGGATCGCGGCGAGCTTGAACTATTACGCGAGATGGAAGACCAATGCCTTTCTTTGAAACTCGTATTTCAATGCTAGAGATGGTTTACACCAAAGCAGAACCTAACTTAGCTAAGTATTACGAGCTATGTTTAGTTAAACCAGAACTGCATCATTTAGGCGAAAAGTTGCGTCAACGTCTGCAACTGGGTATTGATGCTGTATTGTCATTAACCCAAGCAACAGAGTTAATGGCACATACTCCCTTGGAGCCGTGAATCTGTTAAACTGCGCAATCCTTATATCGACCCACTTAACTTTTTACAAACCGAGCTATTAGCCCGTACACGTAGAGAGGTAGAGCCATCGGCGCATGTTCAGTTAGCATTGATGCTGACTATTGCCGGCGTTGCTGCAGGAATGAGAAATACTGGATGATAACCTTGGTTAAAACCCTTGGACTTGGATTGTTATTACTACTGACTGGCTGTGCCAGTCAGTACAGCATCACTGAGTCTGAAATAGAACAATACCTTAATAAAGACATGCATTTTGAGGTCAAACAGGGCAATAAGTTAATTGGAGTGTCGCTTAAGCTAAATGACATGCAGGTAGTATTAGGCGCTAAGCCAAATACTATGGCAGTAACAGCAGCAACTATGATCACTGTTAATAACCCATTACTGCCCATTCACGCTAAATTAAAAACGACATTTGAGGCAGTACCTTGGTACGATACTGACACTAAGAGCGTGTATCTACGACAGTTAAACTTAGTCAAAGTTGAGTCTGAACCCGCTGATATTGAGCGTTACATCAGCCAGGCTACGCCACAATTAATGGGCTTTTTACGTAGTTATCTTGAAAATCAGCCAGTGTATACCTTAGACACTCGCGACAGTAATCAAGCGCTAATGGCGAAAATGACCAAAGAAATTGCCGTACAACAGGGCAAACTGGTGGTTAAGTTTTAGCACTATCATCATCGTAATAGAAAGCACCTGCGGGTGCTTTTTTATTGCTTTAAATCTCTGTACATCCACATAATCAATAAAGGCTCAACCTCTCAAATATCAAAAAACTGAGCATTTCCTATTCAATCATAACCACGTACAATAACTTGGCAATATTGGAGTGCATAATAATCATGGGATGAATGATGCCGTTAATGGATGACGTAGCCAAATTAAAAGCACAACTGGCGGAGCTAGTCTCACAGCAAGGTGCACAACAGGCCGATGTAAATCAACAATTGGCTCGGTTCGCTCAGCAACTTGATGCTTTAGCCCAGCAAGTACAAGCGCAAAGTAATAATCAACAACCGCTTAGCTTGTCTGCAGAAAACTTACATATTCCTGTGCACGAGAGTCGAGCAAACGATTCGAGCAGCAATATTGTTGCCGATAAGCCTCAATACTCATCTTCCGCTTGGGAGCGCCAACCGTCAGACACAAGTCATTCGGTGTCAGCTGCATCAATATCGGCACAACAAACTTCGGTAGTCACAAAGTCACCAGCCAGACAAAGCGCCCTTAGTGCCATGCTCACCCAGTTAGCTGAAGCTATTGGTGAGTTCAGTGCATCTGCACTTGCACCTTTGTCTGGGTTAACCGAACAAGCAAAAAGCTTTTATCAGCATTACCAAGCTAAAGGCTTAGGCCCAGTATTTTTAATGACAGTGGCGGGCATCATTACTCTGACACTAGGCTTTGGTTATTTACTGCAGTTTTCAATCAACAACTGGTTTTCAGAGTTGGGTAAAGCCTTACTAGGACTCGGGGTCGCAAATAGCATTATTGTCGGCGGAGTGTTTATTCGGCAAAAACGCCCGGGGATGCAAGATTTTGGTTCCGGACTCGTCGGTCTTGGGCTTATTCTTAACTACTTGTGTTTGTATTTCCTAGGACCATATTTTAATCTTATTGCCGATGTTGCCTGCTTTGGTTTGCTATTTCTCAATACGATATTAGGTTATGGCCTTTCAAGTAAACTCGACACCAAAGTAGTGGCAATTATCGCCTTAATTGGCGGCTCACTTGCGCCATTGATGTTACTTGACGGCGGTCAAACACCTTTATTATACCTACCCTATTTGATGCTTATCGGCATCTGCTCGATGATCCAAAGCCACAAATTAGCTTGGCCGATACTTATCGAAGTCACCGCATTACTCCACATTGCTTGCGTACAGATATTGAGCTTAGCTATTCAATTACCTATACCTGTTATCGATTGGCAAACCGGCTTAGCATTACTGATGATCAATGGGTTGTTCTACCTCTACAGTATTGCCAGTTTATTATTTGTCATAAAATCAGCTTTAACACCAAGACTGCTAGCGGTTCCAATCGCACTAATGGCCTTTATCCTTTACGCCCTGACGCAATGGAGCGTTTTTGCTGGAGAGATTTTTGCACTTAATGCATTACTGTGTGGCTTATTATATTGGGTGATTAAACGCGATAAAGATATTGCTGCCCTAGCTTTGGCTTTTGCAGGAAGCTTTGCTGGTTTTGCTGCACTGTTTTTACTTAGCGTAGAACTGCTAGGACTAGTGCTGCTGTTAGAAGGTTTGCTGTTACTGTGGATTGGCTGTAAACAGCTATTTAGCCCTATTAGAGCTGAAGCCTATGTCTTACTTATACTAGGCATAATCGGCAGCTTTGCTAACGTCTTTGATGTACTAACACAGTCGAACTATGACAATGATGGTCTATTAGGATATCAAGCATTATTGAGTATATCGATGGCACTAACCTGCGCGATGACTTTTGCGGCGCAAAAGCTGCTTAGCCGCCATCTAGCTGACTTAATGAAATTAGAACACTTAGCAGTGCGATTTATCCGCGAGTTACTTGGGGTGCTTTATACAATCACCTTATTGCTGGTGAGCTTCTTCATCACCGAGCAATATTGGCTTAATACATTGCCATTCATCAGCTTATTGCTGCTGTACATGAGCGCTAAACACACCTTACGCTTTAGCGAAGTATTAGCCTGGTTATTGCAACTGCCGTTATTAGGGTTAGTTATTTTTGGCATGGTAGACGCTGATAGCCTTAGCTTTGCCGACCAAGCAATCAACGCTAAATTAGCCCGTGTTGAGCTCTTTGGTGGATTATTACTGGCGTATTATTGGTACAAAAAATACTATGCTGATGCCAAGTTAATCCGCTTTGCTTACTATGTTCAGTTAATTTGTTACCTAGTGCTACCGTTACTAATATTGCCCAAAATCATACGTAGCTATCCTGACTACATTGCTATCTCATTGTGGCTGAGCAGTTTGATGAGTTTAGGTTTGGCTTACTTTGTTAAGCACAAAAGTCTTCACTATGAGACGCAAGTACTCACGATCCTAGCAACCATGATCACCGCAGCAATGTGTCTAACAGAACAGTGGCAAGGACTTGCAGCATTGGTCCTAGGCTCGCTATTTCTCGGATTTATTAGCTTACGTTATGAACAACTACCCAAAAAATGGCAACACATTACCACGCTACAATGGCACATTGCGCCATACTATATTGCCTTAGTGATAGCCGTGTTAAGCCAAACCATCACCAACTTGTTCCATCCATCATGGGCAATTACAGCGTTAATCATCTGTGGATATTTTAGTGTTATTAGCGAAAGAAACACACGTATCGGTCAACATTTTAAGCAGGCTTTAGCACCAAGCTATAGCTTGGCATATTGTATGATTTTTGCTTGTGCAATTTTACCTATCCTATTTCACAGCGAAACACAGCTCACCTTTAATACTGATAATGTGCTGATTAATTTAGCAGAGCTTGGAGTGCTGATGTTATTAGGTCGTTATTTGTTAACGGCAAGATTAGGCATTAGAGCACACAGAAAAATTATCTCTTATGTCGCGCTTAAGTGGGCTTGGCATGCATTATTAGTAATAAGTTACTTGCTGTGGAGCTATCAATTCGACCAGAGTATTGCTGCACCAATGAGTGCAATACTGTTAGTTGTGCATGCCTGTATGGTGATGTTTATAAGCCTACGGCCTCAGCAAGCGAACCTGGTTAGGCTAGCTGCACTGCTATTTGCTTTGGCTTGTATCAAGGTGATTTTTGTTGATATGGCGTCATTTGAATTAATTCAAAAAATCGTCGCGTTTATTTTGATTGGCGTTATTTTGCTGACGGTTGCTTACTTTTATCAAAAAGCGAAAAACAATCAATTGCCTGATGACCTTACAGCCTAGTCATTACATCGAGCTTGCTTACACCAGAGGTAAGCAAGCTCGACATAAACTTACTTGGCAAACCGTGGAATTGACGGGTAATCGACAATAACAGCTTCTTCAAGCAATGCACGACGAAGCATATCGTAAGCAATTGCGGTACTCATACTTCTTACAAGCTGGCGTGAACGCTTTGGTAATTTCACCATTTGACTGTATACGCCATGTTTAGTTGCTAATGCTATCGCCACAGTCCCAACGGGCTTATCATCAGATCCACCATCTGGGCCAGCAATACCGCTAGTGGCTAATGCATAATCACTATCAAGAATAGCGCGTACGCCTTGCGCCATCGCCTCAACAGTAGCAATAGAGACAGCACCATGATCGTCCAATATTTGTGGGTTAACACCTAAAACTCTCACTTTAGATTCATTGCTATAGGTCACCAATCCATGGTGTAAGTATGATGAACTGCCAGCAAAGTCGATTAACTGACTGGTAATCATTCCACCAGTACAAGACTCTGCGACACTTAAACTCAGTCCAGACTGATATAAGCGATGATGAATTTCAGCTGCTAATGTTGGTCGATTCTCAGCGACAACTGCATACCCTAACAAGGCTTTAACCTGCTTTGTTACTTTGGGGAGCTGACGGATAGCTTTTTCACCACGAGCAAAAATTTTAATTTCAATGTGTGGCATTGATGAACGATAACCTAACTCGATACCTTCAGGTAAATTCAGCTCAGATAAGGTGTCCGCTAAAGATGACTCGCCATGACCGATTGTGAGTAACTTTTCTAAAGCTGACTTTTGTTGAGCACCAAACTCTTCGATAATAAATGGAATAAACTGTTCGGTGATCATGTGCTTTAATTCAAATGGCACACCAGGAGTAAAAAATAGCCATGCATTATTCAACTTCACACGAAAGCCACAAGCTGTGCCGACAGGATTATCGATCATAATAGCCGAGGCAGGTAACCAAGCTTGTTTTAAGTTACTCTTCGCCATCACCCGGTTATTACGCGTAAACCAGTCTTCTAAATGCTCACGCCACTGCACATTTTCGACAAGCTCTTCGCCTTTAGCTTTAGCCATCGCTAATGCTGACATATCGTCACTAGTAGGTCCTAAACCACCATTCACAATAATCACATCTGCATGCTTACTACGTTCTTGGAATACGGCAATGAGATCTTCCATTCGATCGCCAACGGTTACCCTATGCTGCATCTCAATACCTATTTCCATCATAGTATTAGCAACCCAAGCAGCATTAGTATCGACTATCTGACCAGATAATACTTCTTCACCCGTGCAAATCATTTCTAGCTTCATCATTATTTCCTATACCCTTTCATTGGCACTAACTTAGGCGTCCAACATGTGAATGGCAAGAAAATAGATCGAAATAAGAGAAAATTAAATCATAAGTAGATGAATGGATTACAACAAATCAACAGAAATAGCTCAAAACAATTAAAGGAGATAAACAGACAATACCAATGAGGTTGGTACTATGTTGCCAAAGTAGGTTACAGCAACAGCCTTCAACTTATATTGCCGGAACGAACGGGAGCTTAATCCGTGAGTCTTTGCGACAAAGACAGGCCGTAGTCTGTTCATAAAGAGGCTAACATGCCATGGATGGGTCCATACACTATAATCTCGCAACCTTGTCACTTCAACGAACCGCCGCGGGGTTCTATGTTGCTATCTTTTTATCGCCCAACGAAAAAAGCCCTAACATTTCTGCTAGGGCTTTCATCTTAAGTTGGCGGAGCGGACGGGACTCGAACCCGCGACCCCCGGCGTGACAGGCCGGTATTCTAACCAACTGAACTACCGCTCCTTTAGCAAATTGCTTACGCACAATGCTAAATCTTTTTAAGTCGCTGATATGTCACTATCAGGAGACTTCTCTTTCGTAAAAGAGAAATTAGGCGCCTGGAAATGACCTACTCTCGCATGGGGAGACCCCACACTACCATCGGCGATACTGTGTTTCACTTCTGAGTTCGGAATGGGATCAGGTGGTGCCACAGCTCTATGGTTTCCAGACAAATTTTGTTTATCTAACGCAGTATATTGCATTAAATAATAATTCGGAAAGCTGATTGCTTTATTGAGTCTCATTGCACTGCTTAAGCGCTTTATTCTAACACTAAGTCGTATCAGTAAAACCCATCTGGGTTGTATGGTTAAGCCTCACGGGTCATTAGTACAAGTTAGCTCAACGCCTCACAACGCTTACACACCTTGCCTATCAACGTAGTAGTCTCCTACGGCCCTTTAGAGAGCTTAAAGCTCTAGGGATGACTCATCTTGGGGCTCGCTTCCCGCTTAGATGCTTTCAGCGGTTATCGATTCCGAACGTAGCTACTGGGCAATGCCATTGGCATGACAACCCAAACACCAGCGGTTCGTCCACTCCGGTCCTCTCGTACTAGGAGCAGCTCCCTCAATCATCCAACGCCCACGGCAGATAGGGACCGAACTGTCTCACGACGTTCTGAACCCAGCTCGCGTACCACTTTAAATGGCGAACAGCCATACCCTTGGGACCGACTTCAGCCCCAGGATGTGATGAGCCGACATCGAGGTGCCAAACACCGCCGTCGATATGAACTCTTGGGCGGTATCAGCCTGTTATCCCCGGAGTACCTTTTATCCGTTGAGCGATGGCCCTTCCATTCAGAACCACCGGATCACTATGACCTACTTTCGTACCTGCTCGACGTGTATGTCTCGCAGTTAAGCTGGCTTATGCCATTGCACTAACCGTACGATGTCCGACCGTACTTAGCCAACCTTCGTGCTCCTCCGTTACTCTTTGGGAGGAGACCGCCCCAGTCAAACTACCACCAGGCACTGTCCTCAACCCCGATAAGGGGCCAGAGTTAGAACATCAAAACTACAAGGGTGGTATTTCAAGATTGACTCCACTCAGACTAGCGTCCAAGCTTCAAAGTCTCCCACCTATCCTACACATGTAGGTTCAATGTTCAGTGCCAAGCTATAGTAAAGGTTCACGGGGTCTTTCCGTCTAGCCGCGGGTATACGGCATCTTCACCGCAATTTCAACTTCACTGAGTCTCGGCTGGAGACAGCGTGGCCATCATTACGCCATTCGTGCAGGTCGGAACTTACCCGACAAGGAATTTCGCTACCTTAGGACCGTTATAGTTACGGCCGCCGTTTACCGGGGCTTCGATCATGAGCTTCTCCGAAGATAACCCAATCAATTAACCTTCCGGCACCGGGCAGGCGTCACACCGTATACGTCATCTTGCGATTTTGCACAGTGCTGTGTTTTTGATAAACAGTTGCAGCCACCTGGTATCTGCGACTCCCGTCAGCTTAGAGAGCAAGTCTCATCACCAACAGGAGCGTACCTTCTCCCGAAGTTACGGTACCATTTTGCCTAGTTCCTTCAGCCGAGTTCTCTCAAGCGCCTTGGTATTCTCTACCCGACCACCTGTGTCGGTTTGGGGTACGATTCCCGCTAACCTGAAGCTTAGAAGATTTTCCTGGAAGCATGGCATCAACTACTTCATCACCTTAGTGACTCGTCATCAGCTCTCAGCCTGTACATTGAAGTACGAATTCCCGGATTTGCCTAAGAATTCAACCTACCACCTTAAACGCGGACTACCAACGCCGCGCTAGCCTAGCCTTCTCCGTCTCTCCATCGCAGTTAGCGGAAGTACAGAAATATTAATCTGTTTCCCATCGATTACGCCTTTCGGCCTCACCTTAGGGGTCGACTCACCCTGCCCCGATTAACGTTGGACAGGAACCCTTGGTCTTCCGGCGAGGGAGTTTTTCACTCCCTTTATCGTTACTCATGTCAGCATTCGCACTTCTGATACGTCCAGTGTGGGTTACCCCTTCACCTTCAACCGCTTACAGAACGCTCCTCTACCGCGCACTTCTAATGAAATGCACCCGTAGCTTCGGTGGTATGTTTAGCCCCGTTAAATCTTCCGCGCAGGCCGACTCGACTAGTGAGCTATTACGCTTTCTTTAAATGATGGCTGCTTCTAAGCCAACATCCTAGCTGTCTAAGCCTTCCCACATCGTTTCCCACTTAACATACACTTTGGGACCTTAGCTGACGGTCTGGGTTGTTTCCCTTTTGACAACGGACGTTAGCACCCGCTGTCTGTCTCCCGAGTAGTACTCATTGGTATTCGGAGTTTGCAAAGGGTTGGTAAGTCGGGATGACCCCCTAGCCTTAACAGTGCTCTACCCCCAATGGTATTCGCTCGAGGCGCTACCTAAATAGCTTTCGAGGAGAACCAGATATCTCCGAGTTTGATTGGCCTTTCACCCCCAGCCACAAGTCATCCGCTCATTTTTCAACATAAGTCGGTTCGGTCCTCCAGTTGATGTTACTCAACCTTCAACCTGCCCATGGCTAGATCACTCGGTTTCGGGTCTACACCTTGCAACTAAACGCGCAGTTAACACTCGGTTTCCCTACGGCTC